>JBFGZP010000356.1:0-3408 GCA_041586695.1 Thauera sp. | reverse complement strand
TTTCCTGTCGGACGAGTTCGGCGTGGTCGATCCGGAAACCGGGCTGGTCCTGCCGATGCTGAAGCCGGCCGCCCTGAAGAATCGCTCGATCGAGGTCATCGGCGCCATGGCGGGGGCGGTGCTGGGGCCGGTATTTCCGAAAACGCGCAAGGGCGATGTGGCCCATTTCGTCCCGGACCGGGAAAGTTTTCTCGCCCGCCATCGCGGAGCCCGACCCCGGCTGGTCGTCTTTCCTCGCTTTCAGGCCGGCGCGGTACTGCGCTGCACGCCCTTGCCGGCGGCCGAATCGGCGCTGCGACTGGGTCTGAACAGCTTCAACTACCAGGTCCTCGGGCCAGCGGGCTTTCACGCCGTAGTCGAATTGGCGAAGCACACGAACGCCCATGAGCTCGTCTATGGCGACCTGAAGAGCGCCATCGACAAGATCGAGACCCTGCTCGAAAGCGCACCGGCACCGGCATGATTTCGAACGATATCCACCTTCTGCTGCAAGGCGTGCTCGCGCCGCTGGATGTTGCGGAGCCCCAGTGGGAGCGACTTCTCCGCGTCGCGCGCATGAGCGGGCTGCACGGCCGCCTGGCGGCAGCCAACCAGGCCAATCCCCGTCTCTCGAACCCGATAGGCCGCCACCTGCTCTCCTCGGCGCGTGTCGCCGCCTACCGCCGCCAGATGCTGCGGGCGGAATTATCCCGCCTGGCGCCGCTTTGCGACGGCGACTTTCCGGTTCTGGTCCTGAAGGGCGGCGCCTATGTGCTGCAGCAGCGGCGCATGGCCGAGGGGCGCTTCGTTTCCGACGTCGACCTGCTCGTTCCCCGGCAGCACCTGCATGCGATGGAGCGCCGTCTGCTCGCGGCCGGGTGGCAGGCGCAGGAATTGAACGCCTACGACGAGCGCTATTATCGGGACTGGAGCCACGAGACGCCGCCGATGCGCTACCCCGGCGCGCTGCTCGAGGTGGACCTCCATCACGCGATCACGCCGGTGACCGCCAGCCTGAGGTTCGACCCGGCGCCACTGTTCGGCGCCAGCGAACCGATTCCCGGCACGCCTTTCCGCGTGCTGTGTCCGGAAGACCAGGTGCTTCACGCCTGCCTGCACTGCTTCCAAGACGGTGATCTGGAACTGCGGCTGCGGGAAGTCGTGGACATCGACGGGCTCGTGCGTGAGTTCGCCGAGCGCGAGGGCTTCTGGGAGCGCCTCGTTCAGCGGGCCGCATACCTGGGCCTCGAGAGGCCGCTGTGGTACGGACTGCGCTATGCGCGCAAGTGGCTCGGCTGCCCGCTGCCTGCGGCGGTCGTCGACACCCTGCCGGCGCCATCGGCAATCGCCCGGCGCGCGATGGACGCCCTGGTGCCGCTGGCGATGTTTCCATCCGACCCGGACATTCCGGTGCCGCTCCGGGCCAGTGCCGCCCGCGCACTGCTGCAGGTGCGCTATCACCTGCTGCGCATGCCGCTGCGACTGCTGCTACCTCACCTCGCACGGAAATCGCTTCGCCGCCTGAGGGCGCGGTTCGACAGGGACTCGGGAACGGAAGACGCCGGCGCGCCCCTGATCTAGCAAGCTCGCATGAACGACCCGACCCAGGCTGCTTGCGCTGCCGGCCGGCGCTGAGTATGCGAAACCCCGGAGCCGCCCATCGCGGGCACGGTCGCGGGCTCGCCATTGCGCGCAGCTCGCCCGCTCGAACCGAAGGCCTCGGTCACCACCCCTCCACCGCTCGAGTGGATTCGCGGTGACTCGCGATCAGGCCGGGGAGACCACACCTGCCTCGTTGAGCATCTGCTGCAGTTCCCCGCTCTCGTACATCTCGCGCAGGATGTCGCTGCCGCCGACGAACTCGCCCTTGACGTAGAGTTGCGGGATGGTCGGCCAGTTGGAGTAGTCCTTGATGCCCTGGCGGATGTCGTTGTCGGCAAGCACGTTCACCGCGAGCACCTCGCGAACACCACAGGCCTTCAGGATCTGCACGGCGGTCGAGGAGAAGCCGCACTGCGGGAACTGGGGCGTGCCCTTCATGTAGAGGACCACGGAATTGGTGCTGACCTGGTCGCGGATGGTGTCTTGAATGTCCATGATTGCGGCTCTGAAAAGTTGAGTTAAACAGTCGGATAAGTCTAGGCTCAGGCCGTCGCAGCGTCAATATTTCGTGCAATGCAGCACGTCGTCGTCGCGCTGAAAAGTTGCCCCATCCGCCACAGCTTCGGTCCCGGCGGCTCCCGCAAATGAAGAACTGCCTTCGTAGGCCTGGCTTCAGCCGCCCAGCGGCCGCTGGCGGGCTGAAGTCCGCCCTACGGCGCCGCTGTCCTGCCGCTGCAGCTCACCCGTCGCTACCCGCCGAGGCCGCGCCATTGGCCGCCGGACACGCGCTCGATGCCGGCGAGGTCCTTCCATGAAGTAATCGAGGCAAAGCCGGCGTCGGCGAGCAGGCCGCGGGCGGCGACGGCCTGGTCGTAGCCGTGCTCGAGGAACAGCCAGCCGCCGGCTTCGAGCCGGGCGGGCGCGGCGGCGACGATCTCGGCGAGGTCGTCGAGGCCGGCGGGGCCCGCGGCGAGCGCGGTGCGCGGTTCGAAGCGCAGGTCGCCCTCTTCGAGGTGGGGGTCGGCGGCGGCGATGTAGGGCGGGTTGGCGACGATGAGCTGGTAGCGCTCGTCGCCGAGGGCAGCGAACCAGTCGCTCTGCACGAAGGAGACGCTGGCGCCGAGGCGCGCGGCGTTGGCCATCGCCACCCACAGCGCCTCGCGCGAGCGGTCGAGCGCGGTAACGTCGGCCCCCTCGAGTTCGAGCGCCAGCGTGACCGCGAGTGCGCCGCTGCCGGTGCCGAGATCGAGCGCCCTCACCCGCCGCTCGCCGCTGAAATGCGCCAGCGCGAGTTCCACCAGCAGTTCGGTGTCCGGACGCGGGATCAGCACCGCCGGCGTGACCAGGAAGCTGCGGCCGAAGAACTCGCGTTCGCCGATCAGGTAGGCGACCGGCTCGCCGGCGACACGGCGCTCGACCAGTTCGCGAAAAATCGCCCAGTCGGCCGCGTCCAGCCGCTCCTCCGGCCACGCCACCAGCCGCGCAGCCGGGCATTGCAGCACGTGGCGCAGCAGCACGCGCGCATCCATCAGGTCGATCTGCCCACGCGCCCAGCCGAGTGCGCCGGCGATGTCGGGCGACTCGCCTGGCGGCAGCGGGCGCGACACGGGCTTGCTGCGGGTCACGCTCAATCCTCCCCGAGCGCGGCGAGCAGCTCGGCCTGATGCTCGAGCGTGAGCGCGGCGACAAGCTCGTCTAGCTCGCCCTGCATCACCGCGTCGAGCTTGTACAGCGTGAGGTTGATGCGGTGGTCGGTGATCCGGCCCTGCGGGAAGTTGTAGGTGCGGATGCGCTCGGAGCGGTCACCGCTGCCGACCAGGCTCTTGC
>JBFGZP010000355.1:0-3410 GCA_041586695.1 Thauera sp. | reverse complement strand
GCAGCTCGACGAAGTTCACGCCCTTGACCACGCGGCCGGCGTTCACGTCGAGACAGGGGATGATGCGCTTGGCGAGCATCCGCGGCGCTTAGGCGAACCGGCCGGCGGCGCGACCGTTTAGTTCGTCCGCCCGCGCCTGCCCAGCGGCAAAGTCGAGCGTGCCTTCGTAGATCGCACGACCGGTGATGGCGCCCATCACGCCTTCGCTCTCGACCGCGCACAGGGCGTCGATGTCCGACAGCGCGGCAACGCCGCCGCTGGCGATCACCGGAATGCGCAGCGCCTGGGCCAGGCGCACCGTGGCGTCGACATTGACGCCCGAGAGCATGCCGTCACGACCGATGTCGGTGTAGATGACGGCCTCGACGCCGTAGTCCTCGAACTTCTTCGCGAGGTCGATGACGTCGTGACCGGTCATCTTCGACCAGCCATCGACCGCCACCTTGCCGTCCTTGGCATCCAGACCGACGATGATGTGGCCCGGGAAGGCGACGCAGGCGTCGTGCAGGAAGCCCGGGTTCTTGACCGCCGCGGTGCCGATGATGACGTAGGAAATGCCGTTGTCGAGGTAGCGCTCGATGGTGTCCAGGTCGCGGATACCGCCACCGAGCTGCACCGGAATGTCCTCGCCGACCTCGTCGGTGATCGCGCGGATCGCCGCGCCGTTCTTGGGCTTGCCGGCGAAAGCACCGTTGAGGTCCACCAGGTGTAAGCGGCGCGCGCCGCGGTCGATCCAGTGACGCGCCATTTCGGCGGGGTTTTCGGAGAACACCGTGGCGTCGTCCATTTCACCCTGTTTGAGGCGCACACAATGACCGTCTTTAAGGTCGATGGCGGGAATCAGCAGCATACGGGATCAGAAGTAGTGGTCGAGGAAAGGCGGAAGAGGCGGAATGGCCGGGCTGCCGTTCAGGGTGCCCAGCTGACGAAGTTGGCAAGCAGCCCAAGACCGGCCGCGGCGCTCTTCTCGGGGTGAAACTGCACCGCGAAGATATTATCCCGCGCTACCGCACTGGTAAAGCGAAGGCCGTAATCGGTTTCCGCCGCGGCGTGCGCAGAGATGGCGGGGACGACGAAGTAGCTGTGCACGAAATAGAAGCGGTCACCGTCCGGGATGCCGTCCCACAGCGCATGCGGCTGCGTCCGCCAGACTTCGTTCCAGCCCATGTGTGGCACCTTGAGGCGCGCGCCGTCGGCGAGGGCCATGCGCTCCTCGGGAAAACGCGCGACCTCTCCGGGCAGGATTCCCAGGCAGGGCACGTCGCCTTCGGCGCTGTGCTCGAACAACATCTGCTCGCCGATACAGATGCCGAGGAAGGGCTTCTCCGCCGCTGCCTTCAGCACCGCGGGGCGCAGGCCGCGCCGATCGAGCTCGCGCATGCAGTCGGGCATCGCGCCCTGCCCCGGGAATACGACGCGGGCAGCGGCGCCGACCCTGGCGGGGTCGGAAGTGATGAATACGTCATGACCGGGAGCGACATGCTCGATCGCCTTGGCAACCGAACGCAGGTTGCCCATGCCGTAATCGATGATGGCCACAGTGGTCATCGCTGGATGCTCGCTAAGGAATCGGTTGGATCGGGAAACGGTTCGGGGCGCGGGTGCATGCGCCCCGAGGCAGGGTTCAGAGCGCGCCCTTGGTCGAGGGGATGCTGCCGACAGCGCGTTCGTCGACCTCGGCCGCCATGCGCAACGCGCGCGCAAAGGCCTTGAAGATCGTTTCGCACTGATGGTGGGCGTTATCGCCACGCAGGTTGTCGATATGAACGGTGACACCGGCGTGATTGACGAAGCCCTGGAAGAATTCTCGCGCGAGATCGACATCGAAATTGCCGATGCGCGCCCGCGTGTACGTGACGTGATAATGCAAGCCGGGACGACCGGAAAAGTCGACGACCACCCGCGACAGCGCCTCGTCGAGCGGCACGTAGGAATGCCCGTAGCGACGCAGCCCCTTCTTGTCGCCGAGCGCCTTGGCGAACGCCTGACCCAGCGTGATGCCGACATCCTCGACCGTGTGGTGATCGTCGATATGGGTATCGCCCTCGCAGTGAATGTCGAGGTCGAACAGGCCATGACGCACAATCTGGTCGAGCATGTGGTCGAAGAAGGGGACGCCGGTATTGAGCGTCCCCTTGCCGGTACCGTCGAGATCGACGCGGACCGAAATCTGGGTTTCGAGGGTATTGCGGGTGACGTCGGCTTGACGCATGGCTTGCCACAGACAGGAAATTGAGCGATCCGGGCCATGATAACATCGGCCGGCAAGATGGCTGCAACGTGCAGCCTGCGGCGTGGACAGGAAAACCGCGGTGGCGTTGCCGATTCACCACCCGTGCCGCTCCGCTCCCGACCAAGACCCCGGATTCACACTGCAGACCACACCATGAGCCGCTACTGGAGCGCCGTCGTTCACGGCCTGACCCCTTACGTTCCGGGCGAGCAGCCCAAGCTCGACAATCTCGTCAAGCTCAACACCAATGAACATCCCTACGGGCCTTCGCCGCGCGCCGTCGAGGCGATCCGTGCCGCCGCTACCGACGCGCTACGGCTGTACCCGGACCCGAACGCCGATGCGCTGAAGTCGGCATTGGCTGCTCGTCACAAGCTGCGCCCGGAGCAGATATTCGTCGGCAACGGCTCGGACGAGGTGCTGGCCCATGCCTTCATGGCGCTCCTGAACCACGAGCGGCCGCTGTGGTTCCCCGACATCAGCTACAGCTTCTACCCTGTCTACTGCGGCCTGTACGGCATCCGCTCGAAGACGGTGCCGCTGGCGGAGGATTTCTCGATCTGCGTAGAGGACTATCTGCCGCGCGGCGACGAGCGCGCCGGGGCGATCATCTTCCCGAACCCGAACGCGCCGACCGGCCGCGCTCTACCGCTGGCCGAGATCGAGCGTGTGGTCGCCGCCAACCCCGAAGCGGTGGTGGTGATCGACGAGGCCTACGTGGATTTCGGCGCCGAGAGCGCGATCGCGCTGGTGGACCGCTATCCGAACCTGCTGGTGGTTCACACCTTCTCCAAGAGCCGCTCGCTCGCCGGCCTGCGGGTCGGTTTCGCGGTGGGCGACGCCAAGCTCGTCGAGGCGCTCGAGCGCGTGAAGAACAGCTTCAACTCCTATCCGCTTGATCGGCTGGCCATCGCCGGCGCAGTCGCCTCGGTGGAGGACGAGGACCACTTCCGCGAGAGCTGCCGCAAGGTCATCGCCACCCGTGAACGCCTGGTGGCGCAGATGCGCGGACTCGGCTTCGACGTCCTGCCTTCGGCCGCCAACTTCATCTTCGCCCGCCATCCGGGGCGCGATGGGGCCGAACTGGCGGCGGAACTGCGCAAGCGCGCGATCATCGTCCGCCACTTCCGCCAGCCGCGCATCGACCAGTTCCTCCGCATCACGGTGGGAACGGATG
>JBFGZP010000354.1:0-3413 GCA_041586695.1 Thauera sp. | reverse complement strand
GCGCGGATGCAGGCCGATCGTGGGCTCGTCGAGGATGTAGCACACGCCGCGCAGGTTGGAGCCGAGCTGCGCCGCCAGCCGGATGCGCTGGGCCTCGCCGCCGGACAGCGTGGGCGCTGCGCGGTCGAGGGCGAGGTAGCCAAGGCCGACGTGCTGCAGGAACTCGAGCCGGCCGCAGATCTCGGCGACGAGGTCGCGGGCGATGTCGACTTCGCGCGCTTTGAGTTCGAGTCCGGCGAAGAACTCGGCGGCACGATCGACCGGGCGCGCGGCAAGTTGATGCAGGCCGAGATCACGGAAGCGCACCGCACGCGCCACCGCATTGAGCCGCGCGCCCGCGCAGGCCGGGCAGGGCTCATCGGCGCTGATCGTGTCCTCGGCGTCGCCGAGATCGAGCGCATCCGGGTCCTCCACCCGCGCCGTCGTCTTCAGCCCGGTGCCGTAACACTTCGGACACCAGCCGTGCTTGGCGTTGTACGAGAACAGCCTCGGATCCGGCTCCGGGAAACCGGTTCCGCAGCTCGGGCAGGCCCGCAGCGTCGAGAAGGTGATCGGGGTGGCGCCGAGCTTGCCAAGCTCGAGTACCTTGAGCACGCCCTTGCCGTGTTCCAGCGCCTCGCGCACGAAGCCGCGCAGCATCGCCTCGTGCTCGGGCTCGATCACCGCCATGCCCACCGGCAGCTCGATGTTGTGTTCCTTGTAGCGATCCAGGCGCGGCCACTTGGCCGTCGGCAGGTAGTCGCCATCGACGCGCAGCTGGGTGTGGCCCCGGCCGCGCGCCCACTTCGCCAGGTCGGTGTACAAGCCCTTGCGGTTGCTCACCAGTGGCGCCAGCACTTCGACCGAGGCGCCGCGCAGCTCGCGCAGGATCTGCGCGACGATCGCCTCGAAGCTCTGGGGCGTCACCGCCACGTCGCAGTCCGGGCAATACTGGGTGCCGAGCTTGACGTACATCAGGCGCAGGAAGGGGTGGATCTCGGTCAGCGTCGCCACCGTGCTCTTGCGCCCGCCGCGGCTGGTGCGCTGCTCGATCGCCACCGTCGGCGGGATGCCGAACAGGCCATCGACGTCGGGCCGGCTGGCCGGCTGAACGAACTGGCGTGCGTAGGCGTTGAGCGACTCGAGGTAGCGGCGCTGGCCTTCGCCGAAGACGATATCGAAGGCGAGGGTCGATTTGCCCGAACCCGACAGGCCGGTGACGACGGTGAAGCGATCGCGGGGTATCTTCAGGCTGATGTTCTTGAGGTTGTGCTCGCGCGCGTGAACGATCTCGATCGCGGGGCTGGCTGGCGCGCGGTAGGTGGCGGGTGCTTCGGCCGCGAGCGCGAGCGCGCCGCGCCTCCGTTCCAGCGCCACGGCGTAGTCGCGCAGGGCAGCGCCGGTATGCGAGCGCGGATGTTCCCGAACTGCCTGTGGCGCGCCTTCGACGACGATCTCGCCACCGTCCTCGCCGCCTTCGGGGCCGAGGTCGATGATCCAGTCGGCGGCGGCGATGACGTCGAGATTGTGCTCGATGACGATGAGCGAATTGCCCGCCTGCAGCAGCTTGTCGAAGGCGCCGAGCAGGGTGGCGACGTCCTCGAAATGCAGGCCGGTGGTGGGCTCGTCGAAGAGGAACAGCAGGCCGCGTTCGTCCTCGCCCTGCGTCTTCGCGCGACGCTTGCCCTTCTTCTGCGCCGCCGCGGCGAGGTGGCCGGCGAGCTTGAGGCGCTGCGCCTCGCCGCCCGACAGGGTCGGCACCGGCTGGCCGAGACGCAGGTAGTCGAGGCCCACGTCCGCCAGCGGCGCCAGGGCGGCGAGCACCTTGGCCTGGTCGGCGAAGAAGGCCAGCGCCTCGCTCACCGTCATCTCCAGCACCTCGGCCACCGACACCCCGCGCCACTGCAGCTCCAGCACCTCGGGACGGTAGCGCTTGCCGTCACAGTCCGGACAGCGCAGCCACACGTCGGACAGGAACTGCATCTCGACATGCTCGAAACCCGAGCCGGTGCAGGTCGGACAACGGCCGTGGCCGGCGTTGAAGCTGAAGGTGCCGGGCGAGTAACCGCGCTGCTTCGCCTCCGGCAGGGCGGCGAACAGGTTGCGGATCGGGTCCCAGGCGCCGACATAGCTCACCGGGTTGGAGCGCGAGCTCTTGCCGATCGGCGACTGGTCGACCATCACCACACCGCGCAGCATCTCCGCGCCCTCGACACGCTCGAACGCGCCCGGTGTCTCCGCCGACTCGCCGAAGTGCTTCGCCAGCGCGGGATAGAGCACGTCCTGCACCAGCGTCGATTTGCCCGAGCCCGACACGCCGGTGAGGCAGGTCAGGCACTGCAGCGGAAAGCCGACGGCGATGTCGCGCAGATTGTGCTCGCGCGCGCCCGCCAGCAGCAGCCGTGGGGTGGCGGCACCGACCGGGCGCGGCGGACGATCGACGTCGATGCGCTTGTTGCCGGCCAGCCAGGGGCCGGTGACCGAGGCCGGATTCGCCGCGATCTGCGCCGGCGTGCCGCGGGCGACGATGGCGCCGCCACGCTCGCCGGGGCCGGGGCCGATCTCGAGCAGTTCGTCGGCGGCGACCATCACCTGCGGGTCGTGCTCGACGACGACGAGCGTGTTGCCGGCGTCGCGCAGCCGCGTCATGACGCCGAGAATGCGGCCGATGTCGCGCGGATGCAGGCCGATCGACGGCTCGTCGAGTACGAACAGGGTATTGACCAGCGAGGTGCCGAGGGCGGTCGTGAGGTTGATGCGCTGCACCTCGCCGCCGGACAGGGTGCGCGACTGACGGTCGAGCGTCAGGTAGCCGAGGCCGACGTCGGCGAGGTAGCCCAGCCGGCTGCGGATCTCGCCGAGCACGAGCGCGCAAGCCTCGTCCGTCAGGCCCTGCCGGTCGAGCGCACCGATGGCGGCGCGGATGCGCTCGACCGGCAGGGCCATCAGTTTGTGGATGGCGAGTCCGGGCTGCACATCGGCCTCGTCCCCCCGCCAGGCGGGTTCGTCGATCGGCAGCCGCCACAGCAAGGCTTCGGGTTTGAGGCGCGCGCCATTGCACGCCGGGCATTCGGTGTAGCTGCGGTAGCGCGAGAGCAGCACCCGGATGTGCATCTTGTAGGCCTTCGTCTCCAGCCAGTCGAAAAAGTGGCGCACGCCGTACCAGTAGCGCGGCCAGGAGCTGTCCCAGCTCTTCCACTTCGGGTCGCCCTCGAGCAGCCACTGGCGATGTTCCGGCGGCAGGTCGCACACCGGGATGTCCATCGCCACGCCGCACTTCTTCGCCATCTTCGCCAGGTCGGCCTGGCATTCGCGGTAGCTCTCCGTCTGCCAGGGTTTAACCGCGCCTTCGGCGAGCGTCTTCGACTCGTCCGGGATCACCAGGCCGTGATCGACCCCGATCACGCGGCCGAAGCCACGGCAGGTGGCGCAGG
>JBFGZP010000353.1:0-3416 GCA_041586695.1 Thauera sp. | reverse complement strand
GTCGTTGGGCACGTAGCCCGCATCGACCGCGGCGCGGCTGGCGCCGAGCGCGGCGCCGAGCTTGTCCGCGAGCGGCTCGAGCAGCTTGTGGTAGTTCTCGCCGCTGCCCAGGCCGCGACCGCCGGAGACGATGACCTTGGCCGCGCCGAGCTCGGGACGCGCGCTCTTGGTGATCTCGCGTCCGACCAGGCTGCTCAGGCCGAGATCGGCCGCGGCGGGGATCGCTTCCACTGCAGCGGAGCCGCCCTCGGCCGCAGCGGCCTCGAACGCGGTCGTGCGCACCGTGATGAGCTTGACCGCGTCGGCGCTCTTGACCGTCGCCAGCGCGTTGCCGGCGTAGATCGGGCGCACGAAGGTGTCGGCCGACTCGATGGCGACGATGTCGGAGATCTGTGCCACGTCGAGCATGGCCGCCACGCGCGGCAGCATGTTCTTGCCCGCCGAGGTGGCAGGCACCAGTACATGGCTGTAGTCCGCGGCCAGGCCCTTGACCAGTTCGGCCACGTTCTCGGCCGTCTGCGCCTCGTAATGCGGCGCGTCGCAGGCGAGCACCTTGGCCACCCCGGCGATCTTCGCCGCCGCTTCGGCCGCGGCAGCGCAGCCGGCGCCGGCCACGAGCAGGTGCACGTCGCCGCCGAGAACCGTTGCCGCGCTCACCGTGTTGAGGGTCGCGGCCTTGATCGATTGATTGTCGTGTTCGGCAATAACCAGAATCGTCATGTCAGATCACCTTCGCTACGTTCTTGAGTTTGTCGACCAGCTGGGCGACGTCGGCCACGCGCTCGCCCGCGCTGCGCTTGGGCGGCTCCGAGACCTTGACGGTCGTCAGCCGCGGGGCCACATCCACCGCCAGGTCGGCCGGCTTGACGGTCTCGAGCGGCTTCTTCTTCGCCTTCATGATGTTGGGCAGGGTGGCATAGCGCGGCTCGTTCAGGCGCAGGTCGGTCGTGACCACCGCGGGCAGCTTGATGCTCAGCGTCTCCAGGCCGCCGTCGATCTCGCGCATCACGCTGGCCCGCTTCTGCCCGCCCTCGTCCGCGAGCGTGATCTTGGAGGCGAAGGTGGCCTGCGGCCAGCCCATCAGCGCCGCGAGCATCTGGCCGGTCTGGTTGGCGTCGTCGTCGATCGCCTGCTTGCCGCCGATGACGAGATCGGGCGCTTCCTTGTCGCACACCGCCTTGAGCAGCTTGGCGACCGCCAGCGGCTGCAGCTCGACGTCGGTGTCGACCAGGATGCCGCGGTCGGCGCCGATCGCCATCGCCGCACGAAGCGTCTCCTGGCAGGCAGTAAGGCCGCAGCTCACCGCCACGACTTCGGTGGCCACGCCGGCTTCCTTCAGCCGCACCGCCTCCTCCACCGCGATCTCGTCGAAGGGGTTCATGCTCATCTTGACGTTGGCGATATCCACGCCGCTGCCGTCAGCCTTGACGCGTACCTTGACGTTGTAGTCAACGACGCGCTTTACCGGTACCAGGATCTTCAAGACACTCTTCTCCAGTGATGTGCCTGCCACCCGGGCAGGCCGTTTTTTTGGTCAGCGGCCCAACCGGGCCTCAATCAGGCGGATCATCTCGAGCAGCCGAGGCCTGACCTCGTTCAGCAGGAAGTCGGGCGACAGCTTGAAGGAGGGGCCACCGCAGTTGATTGACATCGGCGGCAGGCCTTCACCCGGTCGGAACGCCGCTGCGATTGCGTTCACATCCTTCTGCCAGTCGCCGAACGAGGTGCAGCAACCAAGCTCCTGAAACTCTGTCAGGGCCTTGTCCACCCCGTCGCGAATTCGCGGCCAGGCCAGTTCGTCCAGTTCGCGAACACTCTCGAGCACGTCGCGCCGCTCGGCCTCGGAGCACACCGCCAGGTAGGCCCGTCCCATCGCCGTGGTGGCAACCGGAATGCGCGAGCCGACATCGAGACTCAGAGTCAGCGCCGAGCGACTGCGGCAGTTCTCCACGTAGATCATGCTGAGCTTGTCGCGTACGCCAAGGGACACCATGGTCTGCGAGAAATCGGCCAGTTCCTGCATCAGCGGACGTGTCATCTGACGCACGTCGAGCTTGGACTGCATCGCGCTGCCGAGCGCCAGGGTGGCCATGCCGAGACGATATTTCCCTGCGCTGGGGACGTAGTGCAGGTAGCCCAGCTTGGTCAAGGTGTGCGTCAGCCGCGCGGCAGTCGACCGCGGCAGTTTGCAGGCTTCGGCGATCTCCTGGTTGCCCATCAGCCGCTCGCCGGAACGAAAGCACGCCAGCACATCCAGCCCGCGGGCCAGGGCGGTGACAAAGTGGCGATCCTCCTTGGCATCGCTCTTATGCTCGCCATCGATCGCCATCACCTCTTCGTTGTTTTCCAGCGTCATGAAGACCCCTTCTGTTCGTCTGAAATCGGTGATTCTAGGCTGGCCCGGCGGCCTTGCGCGCCGCGAAGAAGCTCGCGAATGCCGACTGGGCTTCGACGCTGGTTAGGCGACGGGCGAAGCAGACCGCCTCTTCGGCGAAGGTGTTATCCAGGGCCCCGCGCTCGCGCCGGTTCAGCATGGCCTTGGTCATGCGCAGCGCCTCCGCAGGCAGCGCGGCAAGTTCGCCCGCAACGTCGCTGGCGGCGGCCAGCGCACCACCGGCGGACACCACGTCGGTCAGAAAACCGGCGCCGAGGGCCTCGGCCGCATCGAATCCGCGCGCCCGCAACAGCCAGTCCACCGCGCGGCGCATGCCCACCAGGCGCGGCAGCAGGAGGCTTGAGCCGCCCTCGGGCGTGAGGCCGAGCGCCACGAACGGCATCCGGAAGCGCGCACTGTCTCCCGCGAAAACGAAATCGCAGTGCAGCAACAGCGTCGCCCCAATCCCCACTGCCGAGCCTTCCACCGCCGCCACCACGGGTTTACCGAAAGCAGCAAGCTGGCGCAGGAAGCCCAGCCCGGCGCTTTCTTCGTTTTCCCTCGGCTGCTGGAAATCCCTGAGGTCGTTTCCGGCGGTGAAGTGACCGCCGGCGCCGGTCAGGAGCACCACCGCTACCTGATCATCGACATCGGCGCTCGCCAATGCCTCGGTGAGAGCACTGTAAGTTGCCTTATCGAGCGCGTTCCGCACCTCGGGGCGGTTGATGGTGAGCCGCAACACGCGGTCGGAGCGATCAAGCAGCAGGGTATTCATACTGACCAGGTCTCCTGCGTCAGGGCAGCGCGCGCAAGATCGAACTCGCCGTGCAGGCGGGCCACGATCTCGCGTGCCGGCAGTACCTCGTCGATGCTGCCCACGCCCTGCCCCGCGCCCCATACATCCTTCCAAGGCTTCACCCGATTGCTGCCGAAATTCATCGCCGACTTGTCGGCATGCGGCAGCCCGTCGGGATCCAGACCCGCGGCAATAATGCTGGGCTTGAGATAGTTTCCATGCACGCCGGTGAAGAACGGCGTGTAG
>JBFGZP010000352.1:0-3425 GCA_041586695.1 Thauera sp. | reverse complement strand
GAGCGCGTGATCCGCGACGCCGAGGCGAGGGAGCGCGGCCAGACCTGAGCCGCCGAACCGAGCACCTCCGCGACACGCCCCGACGCCCCGGCACCCCATCGCGCCGGGGTGGCGGCCGTCGCCGCGGCAGGCTAGGGTGCGTTCCGCACGAGGAAGGGCAGGTTGGCAGTGGCGGCCTTGCCGCTGGCGTCGCGCACGGTGATGAACAGCCGATAGGCTCCGGGCTCCCGCGGCGCAATGAAGCGGACCTGCCTGGCGTCGGCCGTGAGTACGTCGACTCCGATTCGCGGTGGCGCAGCCTCGAGATCGCCGCCCAGACGCAGGTCGGTGGCCTCGGCGAGTACCCTCCACTCGGTCTGCAGCGAGACCTCGCTGGCCCTGCTGCGGGCGTCGACCCCGGCCGATATCTCCTGGCCGGGCGCGAACACGTCGGCGGAAATGCCGATGCCGAGGATGCTCGGTGCGGGTGAAGCGGGCCGGCGGCCCCAGGCCTCGGCGAGCGCATCGCTCACCTCGGTCAGGCTGCCGTCGGCAAGCAGCAGGCCGTGCCAGGTTTCGGTCTGCTCCTGCTTCGCTCCCCACAGGAAGGGAAACACGCCGCGGATCTGCGGATTCGCCCGCAGCACGGGAAGTGCGGCACGGAAGAAATCGGCTTTCTGCCGGCTGGTGAGTTCCACCGGCGCCCCCCAGGGCTTGCGCCCCGCCTGCCACTGGCCGAGCGGACCGAGTTCGGAGATCACCACCGGCTTGGCGATACCCGCCTCGCGCAGGCGTTGCGCCAGGTCGAACACCGCGCCGGCGTATAGATTGATGCCGACGAGGTCTACCGCCGCGCAGCACTCGGCCAGTAGCCGCAGGCGCTCAAGGCTGGTGTCCGCGACCACCATCAAGGTCGGGTGCGCCGGGTCGATCGCCTTGACCACGCCTGCCAGCCGATCGACCTCGCGCCAGGCCGGCAGCGGGTCCGCCTCGCCGGTCTCGACCTCGTTGCCCACGCCCCAGGCGAGCAGCGCAGGGTGGGTCCGGTAGCGGGTGACGAAGCTACGGATGCGCGCCTCCTGCGCCCGCCGCGCCGCCTCGTCGTCGAGCTTGAAGCCGTGGCGCGGGTGCCCGACCCACAGCCCCATCACCACCCGCAGCCCGAGGCGCTCGGCCTCGTCCAGGACCCAGGCGTCGGACTCGCGATAGACGCGGATCACCCGCGCACCGGCGGCGGCGAGCTGTGCAAGCGCGGCGCGGTCGCCCTCGAAGGCGGCGCCCTGCCACTGCGCCTGGGCGGGCGGCGCAGCCGCTGCGCTCGCGGCGCAGAGCAGCAGGGAGAAAGCCAGCAGGACGGCGACACGGAGAGGCTGGAACGGGGCAGGCAACGGCATGAGGGGCGGAAGCAGGCAGGAAAGGCGGGGGAGGACCGGTGATCATAGCCGGCTTTTCGCCGGCGACGCGGGCGCGGGGCGCTCATCGGATCTCGCGCGTCGGGTCCGGCGCCGCTGCCCGGAATGCCGGACTCGTGCGCCTCGCGCGGCAAGACGGTATTCCGCTCGGCGACGGTGAGGTCCAGACTATGAGTCCGACCGCAGCAGGCGCCGGAATCGATCCGGGAGCCGATGTCGAGCATGCGATGCATCAACCACGATCACGACGGAGCGACAGCATGGAACTGGGAATCAAGGGCAGGCGCGCGCTGGTTTGCGGCGCGAGCAAGGGGCTGGGCCGGGGCTGCGCCGAGGCGCTGGCGGGCGCCGGGGCCGAGGTCACGATCGTCGCCCGCGGCCGCGAGGCACTGGACGAAGCGGCGCGGGCGATGCGGGCGGCGCATGGTGCGAGCGTCCAGGTCGTCGCCTGCGACATCACCACGGCCGAGGGCCGGCGCGAAGCCCTGGCCGCCTGTCCGACGCCCGACATCCTGGTCACCAATGCGGGCGGGCCGCCGCCGGGCGATTTTCGCGACTGGCAGCGCGACGACTGGATCGCCGCGCTCGACGCCAACATGCTGACCCCGATCGAACTGATCAAAGCCACGGTCGACGGCATGATCGCGCAGGGCTTCGGCCGCATCGTCAACATCACCTCGGGTGCGGTGAAGGCGCCGATCGCTGCGCTCGGACTCTCCAACGGCGCGCGCAGCGGCCTCACCGGCTTCGTCGCCGGCCTGGCGCGCACGGTGGCGCGCCACAACGTGACGGTCAACAACCTGCTGCCGGGCGCCTTCGATACCGAGCGGCTGCAGAAGACGATGGGCAGCGTTGCGCGCGCCGAAGGCATTGCCCTGGAGGCCGCACGCGACTGGCGCCTGGGCACCATCCCGGCCGGCCGCTTCGGCGACCCCGCCGAGTTCGGTGCGGCCTGCGCCTTCCTGTGCAGCACGCACGCCGGCTTCATCACGGGGCAGAACCTGCTGATCGACGGCGGCGCCTATCCCGGCACCTTCTAGCGCCAGGTCATTGGCGAAAACCGCGGCCTACAACGGCAGTTCATCGAAGCTGGCGTAGGTCGAACGCAGCCAGGTCTTGACGCGCTGGCGCTCGAGCATGCCCAGCGCGTCGGGCCCGGTCCGGATGTTGATCGCGGCCCAGAAGCTGGCATTTTGACGGTCGATCTTGCGCATGCTGCCCTCGTGCAAGGCCGGCAGGTTGACGACGCGAGCGCCCAGGGCCATCGCCTGTTCGAGTTCGGGGGATGCGTCCAGCTGCGAGAAGTCGCTGCCACGCCCCAGGTTCCTGACCACGAAATAGTTGGGACCGGCGCCATACGATTCGAGCAGGCGGCCCAGCAGGTCCACCGAATCCCTTCCGGCGTCTGCCAGATGCCAGAAATTGACCGTGACACCCAGCTCGCTCAGCAAGGGAACGAGATCGGAATCCTTGACCCAGCGCGCGAGCGGGGCCGCGGTCTGTGCCGCCAGGTCCACGATTACGCTCTCTTCCGTGCCCTCGGCCGGTGCTTCCTCGAAGCTGCTCGCGATCTGGTCCAGGCCCTCGTAGCTGTCGACGATCACGGGCGAAGCGTAGTCCGCATAGAAGCGGGTGAATGAGGTGTGGGAGCGATCCGTGTCGAAGCCGGTGAAGCGCCGGCCCTTGTCGATGTAGTACTGGGCCAGAACGCGGGCAGCGACCGACTTGCCTACGCCGCCCTTCTCGCCGCCGATGAAATTGAGTGATCGCATGTGTTGGTCCTGTAGATTGTCGATCGATGATCCCTGCCGACTGCGATGGGTCGGGAACTCGGCACGTCGGCGCAGCAAGAACCGTGCGTGCGCCCCTTGTGCTGGCCGGTAGCGGGATGCCGGCGGCCATCGCTTGCAGGGCCGTAACGGATGGGTCGAATCGGGGTGGCGAGCTCACGGTCGAATCGCGTCTCGCCGCCCGCATGGTGCCCTAAATCGGTGCGGCTGCGCTCGAGCGGTGCGCGCGTTCGCGCCGCCGTCG
>JBFGZP010000351.1:0-3436 GCA_041586695.1 Thauera sp. | reverse complement strand
GCCGCCGGTGAACTCCACCGACAGGTGCAGGCCGCGGCTCGCCAGGAAGAACACCGCCAGCACGAAGGTGAGCAACGAGATGACGTTGAACACCAGCGCATGGCGCATGAAGGGGATGTCTTTCCGGATGCGGAAGAATTCCATGATTGCTTTTCCTTTCTATCCGCTCAGTCGTTGCCCGGTTTCCATACCTGCCCGATCGACAGCTGCTCGATCTTGCGGCGGCGGCCATAGATCAGGTTGATCAGCATGCGCGAGATCAGCACTGCGCTGAACATCGAGGTCAGGATGCCGAGGCAATGCACCACCGCGAAGCCGCGCACCGGGCCGGAGCCGAAGACGAGCAGGGCGACGCCGGCGATCAGGGTGGTGACGTTGGAGTCGAGAATGGTGTCGAAGGCGCGATCGTAGCCGGCGGTGATCGCCGCCTGCGGGCTCGAGCCGTTGCGCAGCTCCTCGCGGATGCGCTCGTTGATGAGGACGTTGGCGTCGATCGCCATGCCCAGCGTGAGCGCCATCGCGGCGATGCCGGGCAGGGTGAGCGTGGCCTGCAGCAAGGACAGCAGCGCCACCAGCAGCAGCAGGTTGGCCGCCAGCGCAATGGTCGAGACGAGGCCGAACAGGGCGTAGTAGGCGCACATGAAGGCCGCGATGGCGACGAAGCCCCACATCACCGAATTGAAGCCCTTGGCGATGTTCTCCGCGCCCAGGCTGGGGCCGACGGTGCGCTCCTCGATGATTTCCATCGGCGCGGCGAGCGAGCCCGCGCGCAGCAGCAGGGCGACGTCGTTGGCTTCGGTCGTGGTCATGCGGCCGGAGATCTGCACCCGGCCGCCGCCGATCTCGCTGCGGATCACCGGCGCGGTGACGACTTCGCCCTTGCCCTTCTCGATCAGCAGGATGGCCATGCGCTTGCCCACGCTCTCGCGCGTGACGTCGCGGAAGATGCGGGCGCCGGCCGCATCCAGGGTGAGGTGCACGGCCGGTTCGTTGGTCTGGCCGTCGAAACCGGGCTGGGCGTCGGTGAGGCGCTCGCCGGTGAGCACCACCTGCTTCTTCACCAGCAGCGGCGAGCCGCCACGTTCGGTGTACAGCTCGGTGCCGAAGGGAATGCTGCCGCCCAGGGCCTGCTCGATGAGGCCGGGGGTGTCGTCGACCATGCGCACTTCCAGCGTCGCGGTGCGGCCGAGGATGTCCTTGGCCTTGGCGACGTCCTGCACGCCCGGCAGCTGGACGACGATACGGTTGGCACCCTGCTGCTGGATCACCGGTTCGGCCACGCCGAGCTCGTTGATGCGGTTGTGCAGCGTGGTGATGTTCTGCTTGAGCGCGAAGTCGCGCATGGTCTGCTGCGCCTGCGGGGTCAGTATCGCGACCAGCTTGAGGTCGTCTGCACCCTCGTCGCGTTCGCTCAGCTGCAGGTCGGCGGTCGAGCCGAGGATGGCGTTGCGGCCGGCCTCGCGCTGCGCGGCGTCGCGGAAGCGGATCACGACCGTGTTGCCTTCGCGCGTGATGCCGGCGTGGCGAACGTTCTTGTCGCGCATCAGGGTGCGCAGGTCGCCGGTGGTGGCGTCGAGCCGCTTGGTCAGCGCGCCCGGCATGTCCACCTCGAGCAGGAAGTGCACGCCGCCGCGCAGGTCGAGGCCGAGATACATCGGCAGGGCGTGGATCGAGGTCAGCCAGGCGGGCGAGGCGGACAACAGGTTGAGCGCCACGACGTAGGACGGATCCTGAGGGTCGGGGTTGAAGGCGCGTTCGATCGCATCCTTGGCCTGCAGCTGCACGTCGGTGGTGGCGAAGCGTGCGCGCACGCTGGTGGCGTCGGCGAAGATGCCGTCGTGTTCGATGCCGGCTTGCTCGAGGGCGCGGGCAAGGCGGTCGGATACGCTGCCGGGCTCGAGCTTGAGCGTGGCCTTGGCGCTCGACACCTGGACCGCGGGCACCTCGCCGTAGAAATTGGGCAGCGTGTAGATCAGGCCCCACAGCAGCACGAGGCCGATGAGGATGTTCTTCCAGAGAGGGTAGCGATTCATTGTCGGGGTGGGCGTGGGAATGTGGCTGCGAACGGGGTGAAGGAGCCGGCGGGAGCCTGGTTCGCGCCTCGCCCGGGCGGGGCGTAGGCGAACCGGCGGTTCCGGCTCGACGGATTGGACCGAAAAGCGCGACCCTCAGGGGGCCGCGCCCGTCGAAACCGGCGTCTTACAGCGTCTTCAGGGTGCCCTTGGGCAACACCGTGGTCACGGCCTGCTTCTGCACCAGCACGTTGGTGTTGGGCGCGATCTCGACGTGGATGAAGCCGTCGCCGACTTCGGCGATGCGGCCGGCCACGCCGCCCTGGGTAACGACTTCGTCGCCCTTCGACAACGCCTGGATCAGGGCCTTGTGTTCCTTCGCACGCTTCATCTGCGGGCGAATCATCAGGAACCACAGCACCACGAACATCAGGATCAGCGGCAGCAGGCCCATCAGACCACCGGTGGGGTCGGCGCCAGCAGCCTGGGCATAAGCATTCGAAATCAGCACGGTGTTACTCCAGAACAGAGGTTGCAAAAAAACGAGCGATTATAGCAGCAGCGGATAGGGCGCTCGGCGCCGAAAGCGCTGCTTCGGGGCGGAGCTTCAGGCGATGCCCGTGCCGCGCTCGGCATGAAAGCGCCGTACGTAGGGGCCAAAGCGGCCGTCGGCGATGGCTTCGCGCAGCTCGGCGATGAGCGTCTGGTAGTAGCGCAGGTTGTGGATGGTGTTGAGCATGCTGCTCAGGATTTCGCCGCTGCGGTGCAGGTGGTGGAGGTAGGCGCGGCTGAAGTTGCGGCAGGTGTAGCAGTCGCAGGTCGGATCGAGCGGGCGCGTGTCCGCCTTGTGCACCGCATTCTTGATCTTGAGGTCGCCGTAGCGGGTGAACAGCCAGCCATTGCGTGCGTTACGGGTCGGCATCACGCAGTCGAACATGTCGATGCCGGCGCCGACGCCGGCGACGATGTCTTCCGGCGTGCCCACGCCCATCAGGTATCGCGGTTTGGCGGCAGGCAGGCGCGGCGCGGTGTGGGCGAGGATGCGCGCCATGTCGTCCTTGGGCTCGCCTACCGACAGGCCGCCGATGGCGTAGCCGTGAAAGCCGATATCCTCGAGCGCGGCCTGCGATTCGTCGCGCAGGTCTTCGTACATGCCGCCCTGGACGATGCCGAATAGCGCATTGGCATTGCCGAGGCGATCGAATTCGTCGCGTGAGCGCTTCGCCCAGCGTTGCGACAGGCGCATCGACTTCGCCGCCTCGCCGTGCGTGGCCGGGTAAGGTGTGCATTCGTCGAAGATCATGACGATGTCCGAGTCGAGCACGGTCTGGATCTGCATCGAGATCTCGGGCGTCAGGAACAGGCGTGCGCCGTCGATCGGGCTGGCGAACTTCACCCCTTCCTCGCTGATCTTGCGCAGGGCG
>JBFGZP010000350.1:0-3460 GCA_041586695.1 Thauera sp. | reverse complement strand
GTCATGTGCGAGCGCAAGGCGGTCGCGCGGGCGCTCGAGCTTGACCTCGAGGATCTCGCCGATCGTCGCCGCGGGGCCGTTGGTGAGCATGACCACGCGGTCCGACAGCAGCACGGCCTCGTCCACATCGTGCGTCACCATCACCATCGTCGCGCCGGTGGCAGCCAGGATCTTCATCAGCTCGTCCTGCAGGTTGGCGCGGGTGAGCGCGTCGAGCGCGCCGAAGGGCTCGTCGAGCAACAGGATGCGCGGCTGCATCGACAGCGCCCGCGCGATGCCCACGCGTTGCTTCATGCCGCCGGAGATCTCGTGGGGGAACTTGGTCTCGGCGTGCGACAACCCCACCAGCGCGAGCGCCTCGTGGGTCCGCTGCTTCAGCTTCGGCCTGCCCTCGGTCGCCGCGAACACGCGCTCGACCGCGAGATAGACGTTGTCGAAGCAGGTCAGCCACGGCAGCAGCGAGTGGTTCTGGAACACCACCGCACGCTCGGGCCCCGGGCCGGCGATTTCGCGCCCCTCGCACAGCATCACCCCGGTGGTCGGGCGGGTCAGGCCGGCGATGAGGTTGAGCAGCGTCGACTTGCCGCAGCCCGAGTGCCCGATCAGGCTAACGCTTTCACCCTGGCGAATGTCGAGCTCGATGTCCCGCAACGCGGTGAAGCTGCCCTTCTTGGTTTCGAAGGTCTGCCCGACTTTCTCGATCTGTACGATCTTCTTGTTCATGCCTGTCTCCTCAGCGGCTTTCGTAGTTGAAGCGCCGCGCCACCAGCATCAGCGCCTGCTCCAGGATCAGGCCGACCACGCCGATGACGAAGATGGCGATGATGATGTGCTCGACCTTGAGGTTGTTCCATTCGTCCCACACCCAGAAGCCGATGCCGACGCCGCCGGTGAGCATCTCCGCGGCGACGATCACCAGCCAGGCGGTGCCGATCGACAGACGGATGCCGGTGAGCATGTAGGGCAACACCGCCGGGAACAGGATCTTGGTGAAGACCTTCCACTCCGACAGATTGAGCACGCGCGCGACGTTGAGGTAATCCTGCGGCACGCGGGTGACGCCTTGAGCGGTATTGAGGATCATCGGCCAGATCGAGCAGATGAAGATCGTCCACGTGGCCGCAGGGTCGGCGCGCTGGAACACGAGCAGGCCGATCGGCAGCCAGGCCAGCGGCGACACCGGGCGCAGCAGGCTGATGATCGGATTGAGCATGCTGGACAGCACTGCAAAGCGCCCGAGCAGGAAACCTGCCGGAATCCCGACCGCTGCGGCGATGCCGAAGCCGATTGCGACGCGCTCGAGCGAGGCGAGCACGTTCCAGCCAATGCCCTGGTCGTTCGGTCCGGCCCGGTAGAAAGGCTCGGAGAACAGCTTCACCGCCGCATCCCATGTCTTGCCCGGACTCGGGATGTCGCCGCCGCTGAGGGTGCCGAGTTGCCAAAGACCGATGAGCAGCACCATGCCGACGAGCGGGGGCAGCGCGGCACCGACCAAGGCCCGCAGGCCCTCGCCGATGCGTGCACCGAGCGCCGCCAGCGCATCGCTGGCCCTGCGCAGCTTGCCGGCACCGGCGTGCTGCGCGAGCGCCACGACCTCCGCCGGGCCGGCGACCACGCCATTGCCCGCCCCCGGGGACGCAGGCTCCGGGCCTGCCGTCCGTTCCGCAATCGCTACGACCGTCATGTCCGCATCCCCCCTCAGGCCTTGATCTTGAAGGAGCCGGCGTACTTCGCCGGGTCCTTGCCGTCCCAAACGACACCGTCGATGAGCTTCGCGCCGCGCATGTCGCCCGTGGGCACCGACACACCCACGGCGGATGCGGCCTGCTTGTATATGTCGATGCGGTTGATCGCGCGGGCCACGCCAAGGTAATCGGGGTCCTGGTCGAGCAGGCCCCAGCGGCGGTGCTGGGTCAGGAACCACATGCCATCCGACAGATACGGATAGTTCACCGCGCCGTCGTTGAAGAACTTCATCGCGTTGGGATCGTCCCAGGTCTTGCCGAGGCCGTTCTCGTAGCGGCCGAGCATGCGGCCGACGATGACGTCCATGTCGGTGTTGACATAGGAACGCGCAGCGATGGTCTCGGCGGCCGTGCGCCTATTGGCCTGGGAAGCGTCGATCCAGCGCGAGGCTTCGAGCACTGCAGCGGTCAGCGCGCGCGCGGCGTTCGGGTGTTTGGCCACCCACTCGGCGGTCGTGCCGAGCACCTTTTCCGGGTGGTCCGTCCAGATATCCTGGCTGGTGGCCACCGAGAAGCCGACCTTGTCGATGATCGCGCGCTGGTTCCAGGGCTCGCCGACGCAGAAGCCGTGCATGTTGCCCACGCGGGCATTGGCGACCATCTGCGGTGGCGGGACGACGATGGATCTGACGTCCGCGAACGGGTGGATATCGTTGGCAGCCAGCCAGTAGTACAGCCACATCGCATGGGTGCCGGTGGGGAAGGTCTGGGCGAAGGTGAAGCTGCCCGGAGCGTTGGCGGCCACCACCTTCTTCAGCGACGGGCCGTCGGTGGCCCCCTGCTCCTTCATCTGCGCCGACAGGCTGATGCCCTGGCCGTTGTTGTTGATCGTCATCAGGGAGGCCATGTCCTTCTTCGGCCCACCGATGCCCAGATGGACGCCGTAGACCAGGCCGTAGAGGACATGGGCGGCGTCGAGTTCGCCCGACACCAGCTTGTCGCGCACCGCGGCCCAGCTCGCCTCCTTGCTGGGGATGATCTTGATGCCGTGCTTCTCGTCGAATTTCTGCACCGCGGCCATGACCACCGAGGCGCAATCGGTGAGCGGAATGAAGCCGACCCTGATCTCCTTCTTCTCGGGCGCGTCCGATCCCGCCGCCCATGCGCCGCTGCTTGCCCCCAGTCCCGCCGCACCCATCATCGCCGCCCCCGAAAGCGCCATCGAGCGCTGGAGGAAGTCGCGACGCGCGAGATCGGCGCCTTTGTTTGCAACATCTACAAGCTTCATTGCCTTGCACTCCCGAACCAGATGGCTGAATGAACCGCGAAAAAACGACAAAGGCGCACATCACCCGCGGTTCACGTCCAGGAACCGCAAGCGATGGACGCCGTTGTCCATTCCTTGCGCCGGCGCCCGCTTGGGTGCCGGCAGGGTTGCCGAACCGCCGTTGATTCGACTTGAACTACCTAAGCATTAGTCGTGCCAGAAATCCGTGAACGACGCGGAGGCCAGTACCGACGCGAAAAACCGTCGGCGGAGGGCGGATGGAACGGGGATCGGCAAACACTGGACTCGCACTTCCGCAGTGCACCAATCGCCCTGAACGCACCATCGTGGTGCAAGTTGCCTCGCACCTACAGCAGGTACTTCGCCATGTCGAGCAAATCCTGCGCGACCTGCGCCATCGGCTTGGCGCGCTCCATCGCCAGCGAGCGCAGCGAGGCGTAGGCGGCCTCCTCGTCGAGCCCGCGCGACTTCATCAGCAGACCCTTGG
>JBFGZP010000349.1:0-3474 GCA_041586695.1 Thauera sp. | reverse complement strand
GGCGGCGGTGCCGGTGAAGAAGGCTTCGTCGGCGATGTAGATGTCGTCGCGGGTGAGGCGCTTGGTGTGGACTTCGTAGCCGAACTCGCGCGCGATGTTGATGACCGAGTCGCGGGTGATGCCGGTGAGCGCCGAGGCGATCTCGGGTTCGTAGATCTTGCCGTCCTTGATCACGAACAGGTTCTCGCCCGCGCCCTCGGCGACGAAGCCCTGGGTGTCGAGCAGCAACGCCTCGTCGTAGCCCTGCTTGGTGACCTCGAGGTTGGCCAGGATCGAGTTCGGGTAGGTGCCCGACATCTTGGCGCGCGGCAGCGTGGCGTTGACGTGGTGGCGCGAGTAGGACGAGGTCTTGACGCGGATGCCCTTCTCCAGGCCTTCCTCGCCGAGGTAGGCGCCCCACGGCCAGGCGGCGATCGCCACATGCACGGTGGATCCGCGGGTGGAAATGCCCATCTTCTCCGAGCCGTAGAAGGCGATTGGGCGCAGGTAGCAGGACTCGAGCTTGTTGGCGCGCACGACCTCCCTCTGTGCCTCCATGAGTTCATCCTTGGAGTAGGGGATGTCCATCATGTAGATCTTGCCCGAGTTGAAGAGGCGCTGCGTGTGCTCGGCGAGGCGGAAGATCGCGGTGCCATTGGCGGTGTTGTATGCCCGGACGCCTTCGAACACGGCCAGGCCGTAGTGCAGCGAATGCGTGAGCACGTGCGTGGTGGCTTCTCGCCACGGAACGAGCTTGCCGTCTTGCCAGATGAAACCGTCGCGATCTGCCATGGACATGATTGGGAATCTCCGCCTGAATAGAAATTTGGGATGGCGCGGTCGGGCCGGCCTTAGCCGCGCAATTCTAGCGCAAAGGCCGGGGCCGGAGCGTGCCCGAAAGCATGGCCGGCGAGGCGGCGAAGCGGCGACACGGTGTGGACAAGGTATAAAATGCGGCGCCTGCATTCGAGGAAGCAATTGATGGATCGCGACTGGAAACCCAATGTCACCGTGGCCGCGGTGATCGAGCGCGACGGCCGCTTCCTGCTCGTCGAGGAGGAGACCGACGACGGCCTGCGCTTCAACCAGCCGGCCGGACATCTGGAAGAGGGCGAGTCGCTGGTGGAGGCGAGCGTGCGCGAGACGCTCGAGGAGACCGCCTACCGCTTCGAGCCCGAGTACCTCGTCGGCATCTACCAGTGGGTCCGTCCGCAGGGCGACATCACCTATCTGCGCTTCGCTTTCGGCGGCCGCGTCGGCGAGCTCGTCGCCGGTCGCGTGCTGGATCAGGGCATCGTGCGCGCGGTGTGGATGACGCCCGAGGAGATGCGCGCCACCCGCGACCGCCATCGCAGCCCGCTGCTGCTGAAATGCGCCGAGGACTGGCTCGCCGGCGAGCGCCATTCGCTGGCGCTGATCCAGCACTACGGCTGAGCGTGCGACCGCTCCTCCTCCTGCTGCTCGCCGCTGCGGCGTCGCCGGCGCACGCCGCGCCGGCCGAGGTCAGCGTCTGCTACAACTACGGCTGCATCAGCCAGGCGCCGGTGCGCTTGGACGCGGCGACGCTGGAGGCGGTGCGCCTGCAGCTCGCGGGCGCAGACGATGCGGCGGCCGAGCGCGAGGCGCTCGCGATCGCGGTGGGCCGGCTGCTCGCCGTTGCCGGCACGCAGTCGCCGGTGGCTGCCGACCGTGCAGGCAACTACCTCGACCTGGGGGTCGAGGGGCGGATGGACTGCATCGATCATTCGACCTCGACGACGCGCATGCTGCGCCTGCTCGAGGCCCGTGGCTGGCTGAGGTTTCACCGCGTTCTCGAACCCGAGCGGCGCAGCTTCCTGATCCTGCAGCACTTCAGCGCGGCGGTCGAGGAGATCGAGCCGCCAGTGCGGCCGCCGGCGCAGGCCGCCGTGCCCGATTACCTCCCGGTGATGCTGGCGCAGTGCGACTGCGCCGATGCGGTCGCCGACATTCCTCGTCCGCCGCTGCAGCCTCGGCCGCGCGCGGGCGAACGATTCGTGATCGACAGCTGGTTCGTCGATAATGGCGAGGCGGCAGTGGTGCTGCCGCTCGCCGACTGGCTTGATGGAGAAGGACCGAATGTCCAGTAATAAAGATGCGGGTGGCATGAAAGTGGTGGTCGGCATGTCGGGCGGGGTCGATTCCTCGGTGACCGCGCTGCTGCTCAAGCAACAGGGCTACCAGGTCACCGGGCTGTTCATGAAGAACTGGGAGGACGACGACGATTCCGAGCACTGTTCGACGCGGCAGGACCTGGTCGATGTCGCCTCGGTGTGCGACGTCATCGGCATCGATCTCGAGGTGGTCAATTTCAGCAAGGAATACAAGGACCGCGTGTTCGCCGATTTCCTCAGCGAGTACGAGGCGGGGCGCACGCCCAACCCCGACATCCTGTGCAATTCCGAAATCAAGTTCCGCTGCTTCCTCGACCACGCGATGCAGCTCGGCGCCGAGTGCATCGCCACCGGCCATTACGCCCAGGTGCGCGAATGGCGCAACGACGGCCGCAGCGAATACCAGCTGCTGAAGGCCGAGGACGGCACCAAGGACCAGAGCTACTTCCTGTATCGCCTGAACCAGGCCCAGCTGGCGAAGACGCTGTTTCCGCTCGGCGCGCTATACAAGCGCGAGGTGCGCAAGATCGCCGCCGCGGCCGGCCTGCACGTGGCCGACAAGAAGGACTCGACCGGTATCTGCTTTATCGGCGAGCGGCCCTTCCGCGAATTCCTCATGCGCTACCTGCCGACGAAGCCGGGCGAGATCCGCTCGCTAGACGACGATCGGGTGATCGGCGAGCACCAGGGGCTGATGTACCACACCATCGGCCAGCGCAAGGGGCTGCATATCGGCGGCATCAAGGGCAACCAGGACGAGGCCGGCGAGCACGACGCCTGGTACGTGGCGAAGAAGGACGTCAAGGCGAACGTGCTCTACGCGGTGCAGGGGCACGAGCATCCGGCGCTGCTGCGCGATCGACTCATCGCGGGTGAGCTCAACTGGATCGCCGATCGCGACCCCCACACCCACTGGGTGTATACCGCCAAGCCCCGCTACCGCACGCCCGACATGCCGTGCGAGATCGACGCGCTCGCCGACGGCCGCGCCGAGATTGCCTTTGCCGAGCCGCAATGGGCGCTGACGCCGGGCCAGAGCGTGGTGGTGTACGAGTCGAAGGTGTGCCTGGGCGGCGGCATCATCCTGTGAGGGCGCGCGGGGCCGTCGACGCCCCGCCGCGGCTCAGTACGGGCGCGCGGACAGCCCTGCGAGCGCCGCCCGCGTCCTGCCCTGGGCGAGGTTGCTATAGGTCTCGCAGCGTTCGATGTATTCGTGCACGCTCTTGGGCATGGTGACCCGTGCGCGGGTGATGTCGGTGAGCAGGTTGCGCCCCTGCAGCACCAGGCGCAGGCCGTCGCTGGCAAGCTGCTGCTCGAACCAGTCCGACGACGGCGACAGGCGCGGAGAGAACGCGGCCAGGCG
>JBFGZP010000348.1:0-3481 GCA_041586695.1 Thauera sp. | reverse complement strand
CGTGCTCGACGACGGCCTGCTGCTCGCCGCGGAAGGCGGCGTAGCCGAACACATGCTCGAGGACGTGAAGCGCGGAAGGGAAGGGGGCGGTGGTGGCAGACATTGCCCGCGATTGTAGCGGCTTCTGCACCGGCAGGCTGAGCGGATGCGGGCGCCGGCGCCGCTCGTCGCGGGCGCGGATCCCGATGAGCGGGCGGCAGTGACGCGGGTGGACAGTCTTTCATTTGTCCTGGACAAACTTGCGTGTGGCGCCTAGTATTCGGCCATCCAACAGGGCCGGGGCCTGCCCCTACACCGCCATGAACGACACCTCCCGCACCGAAGCCTTCCTCAGCATCGCCGCCGTCGAACGTGACACCGGGCTGGCGAAAGATACCCTCAGAGTGTGGGAGCGCCGCTACGGCTTCCCCTCGCCCGAGCGCGACGCCAACGGCGAACGCCTCTATCCGCAGGAACAGGTCGACAAGCTGCGCCTGATCCGCCGCCTGCTCGACCACGGCCAGCGTCCCGCGCGCATCGCCGGCGCCAGCATGGACGAGCTCAACGCCCTGGTCGGGCAATTGCGCTGCGACAGCAGCAGCGACCCGGCCCAGGCGGAGCGCGATGCCGCGCTGCTGCAGTACGTGCGCCTGCACCGCAGCGCCGAGCTTTCGTCGGCCCTGCGCCAGGCCTTGCTGAAGCAGGGCCTGCAACGCTTCGTCATCGACACCGTTGCGCCGCTGGCCGAGGCGGTGGGTGAGGCCTGGATGCGCGGCGAGATCGATGTGCCCGAGGAGCACCTGTTCACCGAGCAGGTCCAGAACGTGCTGCGCAGCGCGAACGGCGCGCACGCCGGCACGGGCGGGCGGCCGCGCGTGCTGCTGACCACCTTTCCCGAAGAGGAGCATGTGCTCGGCCTGTTGATGGCCGAGGCGATGCTCGTTCCCGAGGGCGTCGCCTGCCTGTCGCTGGGCGCACGCACGCCGCTGGCGGACATCCGCAACGCCGCGGTCGGCGGCGGCTTCGACATCGTCGGCCTGTCCTTCAGCATGGCCTACCCGGCGCGCCAGGCGGTCGATGGCGCGCTCGAATTGCGTGCGATGCTGCCGGAGGAAATCACCCTGTGGGCCGGCGGTGGCGCCGTGCGCGACAAGCAGAAGCGCCTGCCCGGCGTCCGCGTCGTTTGCGGCCTCGAGGACACGCTTCTCGCCCTGCAGGAGTGGCGGGCAGCGAACGCCGTGGCGGCGGACTAGCTGCCTTCCGCGGCGAGCGCGCCCTCGTCGCTCTCCCCGTGATTGGATTCGGCCGGCGGTGAAGCGCTGCCGGCGAGGACGGCGAGCATCCGTGCCGCCTTTGCCACCTGCTCGGTGGCGCGGCGCTGCAGGCTCGCCAGGCGCAGCCAGTCCTGCATGCTGCGGATGTCCATGCGGGCATGGGCGCCGGCCAGCAGCAGGGCTTCCTTGAGTTCGGCGTAGCGTTCCTCCGCCACCTGCAGGCGACTGTCCACCGCGCTGGCGTCGAACTCCGGCCGCGCCACATCGGCCGTTCTGGCCAGTTCGGCCAGCGCGCGGCGAAAGGCCGTGAGGGTGTCGCCCAGCGCGGCCGCCGGTGCAGTACCGAGGCTGGTGCCCAGTTCGCTCGCCTGGCGCGCCGCGGCCACCGCGTTCTCCTGATACTGCAAGGCACGCAGGCTGCGCGCGAGCGCTTCCACCAGGGTCTGCGGCAGGCTCGCGCCGCTCAACTTGCGCGCGTAATTGCCGATGGCCGGGGCGAGCGCCCCGAGCGCCGCGGCTTCGCGTCCGATCCGGGCCTCGTCGGGCGGCAATTGCGCCGAGGCCGCCAGCGCCGCGGTGGCGAAGACCTGGGTGCGGTCGAGCTCCTTGCGCAGGGCGCGCAGGGCGAGGTCGGGGATCGCGATCGAGTTGGCGTCGAGGTGGCGCGGGCGGGCGATCTCCTCTTCGCGGCTGCGGAAGCGGCGGCCCAGCACGCGCAGCATCGGCCGCGCGATCGGCACCATCAGCAGCACGCCGAGCAGATTGAAGGCGGTGTGGAACATCGCGACCATCACCGCCGGCGTGGCCGGTTGCTCGAACCATTCGCGCACGAGGCCGAGCACGCCGATGAGCAGGGGCAGCATCAGCAGCGCCACGGCGCCGGTGACGAGGTTGAAGAACACGTGGGCCGCCGCCAGCCGGCGCGCGTTCGAAGTGGCGCCGATGGCCGACAGGATGGCCGTCGAGGTGGTGCCGATGTTGGTGCCGATCACCATTGCGCACGCCGCTTCGACCGGGAGCAGCCCGCTCTGCGTTGCGGTGATGACGATGGCGATCACCGCGCCCGAGGCCTGCATCAGCACCGTGAGCAGGGTGCCGATGCCGACGAGGATGAACCAGCCGGCGAGGCCGGACGTGATGTGATCCTGCAGGTCGATGGCCGCGCCGAAGCCGGAGAACGTGTCCTTGAGTACGTCGATGCCGAGGAACAGCACGCCGAACCCGGCCAGCGCCTGCCCCAAGGCGCGGGGGCGTACCGTCCGCGCGGCCAGCATCAGCACCGCGCCGGCGCCGACGAAGGGCAGGGCGAAGGCGTCGATCCTGAAGCTGAAGCCGAGCGCGGTGACCAGCCAGGCGTTCATCGTGGTGCCGACGTTCGAGCCGAAGATCACCCACAGCGCGTTTCTCAGCGACAGCAGGCCGGTGTTGACGAAGCCGATGCTCGCGACCGTGACCGCCGAAGAAGACTGCACAAGGGCGGTGGTCAGCATGCCGGTGGCAAGGCCGCGCGCGGGCGTCGAAGTGCCGGTCTCGAGCAGGCCCTCGAGCGCGCGGCCCGCTGCGAGCTTGAGGCCCTCGGTCAGCATGTGCATGCCGATCAGGAACAGGCCGATGCCGCCAACGAGCCCGGCGACGATATCGAAGGTGGACGGTGGGGGCGGGTTCAGGACGGGGTTTCCGGTTGTCGGTCGGGTCCATAGCGTAATACCGCGCCCTCCTGCTTGGAAGGCAATAAATGTTGTCCAGGACAAATACTTGACAGAGTCGACGTGGCGGCCTATCGTTGGATTGTGATTTTTAGTTGTCTAGGACAAAAATGAAAACGAATCCAAGTTTAAGAGTGGCCATAGCCGCTGCCGGCGGCCTTTTCGCAGCCCTCTCGCTGTTCGCCAACGCGAGGGCTGCCGAGGCGCAGCTGCCTTTGGCCGAAGGCGCTGTCGAGGACAGGGCTGGCCGCGAAGCAGTCGACATCAAGGTCTTCCTGCACCGCGCCGGCGTGCAGGCCGGGTCCGGCGTGCTCATGCCGCCCGTCGCCGGCTGCTGACGGTTCGCGCGCCCTCGCTTCCCGTTCGCGCACATTCACCGATTCGAAGGAGATCTCATGAACGCCCCCGAAAAATTCTTTCTTCCCGACGTCCAGGCAAGCCAGGACCATCGCGCACTGGCGATTCAGCACGTCGGCGTGCGCGGCCTGCGCTATCCGCTGAGCATCGGCGACAGCGACGGCG
>JBFGZP010000347.1:0-3493 GCA_041586695.1 Thauera sp. | reverse complement strand
GCCGCTTCCTGCCCAGATGGCGGAATTGGTAGACGCACTAGTTTCAGGTACTAGCGCCGCGAGGCGTGGAGGTTCGAGTCCTCTTCTGGGCACCAGTTTCGCAGGAAAGCCGCTCTTCGGAGCGGCTTTTTTGTTTTCGGCAGCCAAACGCCGCCGCCGGATAATCTGCCGCGAACGGCTTCCATCCGGCGCGAACCGTCGCTATAATTTCACTTCCTGCCCAGATGGCGGAATTGGTAGACGCACTAGTTTCAGGTACTAGCGCCGCGAGGCGTGGAGGTTCGAGTCCTCTTCTGGGCACCAATTTCAAGCAAAGGCCGACCTTGTGTCGGCCTTTTGCTTTTTCCGCCGCTGCTCCCGTCCTTTCCGGCGGGCGACAGATGAAACAGCGGCCGGACGCGCGACCGGCCGTGCTTGCTGCGCGCGCCTCAGGCACCAAACGGATGCCGGCGCAGGATGGTCTCGTCGCGCTCGGGGCCGGTCGAGATCACGTCGATCGGGATCTCGCAGATTTCCTCGATGCGGTGCAGGTAGGCGCGGGCCTCCTGCGGCAGCGCGTCCCAGCTCTGTGCGCCGAAGGTGGTCCCGCTCCAGCCCGCCATCTTCTCGTAGATCGGCTCGCAGCGAGTGACTTCTTCCGAACCCATCGGCAGCAGGTCGATGCGCTTGCCGTCGAGCATGTAGCCGGTGCACAGCTGCAACTCGTCGATGCCGTCGAGCACGTCGAGCTTGGTGATGCACAGGCCGGTCACGCCGTTGATGATGATCGAACGCTTGAGCGCCGCCAGGTCGAGCCAGCCGCAACGGCGCTTGCGTCCGGTCACAGTGCCGAACTCGCGCCCCTTGGTCGACATCTGCTCACCCGGCGTGGCGGCTGTCTCGATGTCGAGTTCGGTCGGGAACGGACCGCCGCCGACACGCGTGCAGTAGGCCTTGGTGATCCCCAGCACGTAGTGCAGGCGCCCCGGCCCGACGCCCGAGCCCGCTGCAGCCTGGCCCGCGACACAGTTGCTCGAGGTGACGAAGGGATAGGTGCCGTGGTCGATGTCGAGCAGCGTACCCTGCGCGCCCTCGAACAGCAGCGAGCCGCCAGACTTGTTGATCGCATAGAGCTCGGCCGACACGTCGGCCACCATCGGCAGCAGCTCGGCGGCATCGGCCATGGCCCCGTCGAACACTTCCTGGAAAGCCACCGCCTCGGCACCGAGGTGCTGCGTGAGCACGAAGTTGTGATACTCGAGGTTGGCCTTCAGCTTCTGCGCGAAGCGCTCGCGATCGAACAGGTCGTACACCCGCAGCGCACGGCGTGCGACCTTGTCCTCGTAGGTCGGGCCGATGCCCTTTCCGGTGGTGCCGATCTTGTCTCCCGCCGACTTGACCGCCTCGCGCGCCCGATCGAGCGCACCATGGTAGCCGAGAATCAGCGGGCAGCCCGGGCTGATGTGCAGGCGCTCTCGCACCTTGATGCCACCGGACTCGAGCGTGCGAATCTCCGACAGCAGGTGATGTGCGTCGAGCACCACACCATTGCCGATGAAACAGGCCACGCCCTCGCGCACGATGCCCGAGGGCACGAGGTTGAGCTTGTATTCGTTCTGGCCGATCACCAGAGTGTGGCCGGCGTTGTGCCCGCCCTGAAACCGGACCACGCCCTTGGCGTGATCGGTGAGCCAGTCGACGATCTTGCCCTTGCCCTCGTCGCCCCACTGGGTACCGACGACCACGACGTTCTTTGCCATCTTCTCACTCCCCCTTTAACGGTTCGACCGTCCACCCGTCGCCCCGCTTCACGAGCTGCCGGTCGCAGCCCGACTCGTTCCATGTACCCTCGTGCCCGGGCAGTTCGCAGACGACGATCTCGCCTGCCACACGGAGGCGCTCGACCACAGCGGCCAGCTCGGCACTGCTTTCCAGCGGCGCGAGGATGCCACCGGCGACCTCCGCCTCCGGCAGGCGCAGCACGAGCTCGCGCAGATCGAGGCTGAAGCCGGTGGCCGGCCGCGCACGGCCGAAGGCTTCGCCGACCCGGTCGTAACGACCGCCGAGCGCGAGCGCCGCCGGCGAACCGCCGCCATAGGCCGCGAACACGACGCCGCTGTGATAGTGATAACCGCGCAGATCGGCGAGATCGAAGCTGATGGGCAGGTCGGCGAGTACGTCGGCGAGCCGACGCAACTCGTCGAGCGCGGCGACGATGTCGGCGTCCTGCGGCAGACGCGCCGCGGCTTCCGCGAGCACCTCGGGGCCGCCATAGAGCTCGGGCAAGGCCAGCAGGGCGGAGCGCACCGGCTCGGCGACATCCGCGAGGAGCAGCCTCAGCTCGGGCACATCCTTCGCCTGCAACAGGTCGAAGAGCTCTTCCTCGCGCCCGGGCACCAGCGCGGTCTTCGAAGCCAGGGCGTGGAAAAGGCCGACATGGCCGATATCGATACGCGTGGCCGGCACCTCGGCGATCCGCAGCACTTCGGCGAGCAGGCTCAGGATCTCGATGTCGGCCTCGAGCCCGGCATGGCCGTAGAGTTCGGCGCCGAGCTGAAGCGGCTCGCGGGTTGCGGTGAGCGTCGACGGCAGGGTGTGCAGCACGCTGCCGCAGTAGCACAGCCGTGACACCCCGGAGCGGTTCAGCAGGTGCGCGTCGATGCGGGTGACCTGCGGCGTCATGTCCGCACGCACACCCATGGTGCGGCCGGAGAGCTGGTCGACGAGCTTGAAGGTGCGCAGCTTCAGATCCTGCCCGGCACCGGTCGTCAGCGAGTCGAGATATTCGAGTAGCGGCGGCACCACGAGCTGATAACCGCGCACGCGGAATGCATCGAGCAAGCGGCGGCGCAAGGTCTCGAGCTGGTCGGCTGCGGACGGCAGCGCGTCCTGGATGTGATCGGGCAATACCCAGCGCATGAATGAAATCAGATAAAGACGAACAGGAGAATCACGCCCGCCAGCATCGATGACAGCCCGATGAAACGGATCTGCCCGTCGGCCATGCTGGCCAGGCGTAAAAAGGTTTCGCGCCAGGTTGCTGGCGCGACGAAGGGAAGAATGCCTTCGATGATCAACATCAGGGCGAAGGCGGTCAGCAGGGATGCACCCATGAGGGGCTCAGTTCCGTCCCGCCCCTTTGGCATCCTTCATGAACTTGAAGAAGTCCGAACTCGGGTCGACGACGAGCACGTCGTCCTTGCCCGCGAAGCTCGCGCGGTAGGCCTCGAGGCTGCGGTAGAAAGAGTAGAACTCGGTGTTGCGACCGAAGGCCGCCGCGTAGGTCGAGGTCGCCTTGGCATCGCCCCCGCCCTTGACCTGCTGAGCCTCGCGGTAGGCCTCGGCGACGATCACCTCGCGCTGGCGGTCGGCGTCGGCACGGATCTTCTCTGCCAACGCTGCGCCTTCCGAACGCAGTTCGTTCGCCACGCGCTTGCGCTCGGCCTCCATCCGACGATAGACCGATTCGGACACCTCGGTCGGCAGGTCGACGCGCTTCAGGCGCACGTCGACG
>JBFGZP010000346.1:0-3494 GCA_041586695.1 Thauera sp. | reverse complement strand
GGTGGTGATTCGGACGTGGTGATGGGGGCGCTGCAAGGAGCCCGAAGGGCGACTGGAAGCGCCCCCATCACGGCGACGGGAATGGGCCGTGTCGGATCGAGCGAGCGGGAAGGGGTTGGCGGCGACGTAGCGTCAGCGGCGCCGATGCGGTAGAACGCCGATCGGCCGGTGGAAACGCAGGCGCGACACCGGTCCCAACCGCCAAGCCAGTTCCGATGCCGCGCCCCGCAGCCCGACGGGCGACGTTGCACGCGAAGTATTTCACACAAGCGGACGTCCCCGGTGACTCCCCATTGGCCGTGGGTGCCAATGGACCATCCCGGAAGACGCTATCTGTGCGCCGGCTGCCGCACGGCGGTGCTCATTTGCAGCCACTGTGATCGCGGCCACCGCTACTGCACGCGGGGCTGTGCCGAGCAGGCACGTCGGCGATCGGTCCGGGCCTCGGGGCGCCGCTATCAAGACAGCTTGCGCGGCCGTCACGCCCACGCCGAACGCCAGCGCCGTTACCGGGCCCGACAGCAGAAAGTGACGCATCAGGGTTCCCCGCCCAGGGGCGCGCCTGATCAACTCCCGTCCGAACCGACGGTGCCGGCCACCCCGGGGCCCTGGCAGTGCCATCGTTGCCGCCGTCCCTTGCCGGACTGGGTGCGCCAGGACTTCTTGCACCGTTGGATTCGCCGTAACCCACCCGACCGGAGAATGCATGGCGCTCACCCCCGAAATTGAAGCGCAGATCCTGCGCTATTACCACGCCGAGCGCTGGCGCATCGGCACCATCGCCGCGCAACTGCACGTGCACCGTGACAGCGTCGCCCGGGTCCTCGCCCAGGCGGGCTTGCCCGCCCTGGGCCCCGTCCGTCGCCCCTCGGCGATCGATCCTTACCTGCCGTTCATCCTGCAGACCCTGGTGCAGTTTCCGCGCCTGCGCGCCTCGCGCCTGTACGACATGGTCAAGGATCGCGGCTACCCTGGGCGGCCGGATCACTTCCGGCACCTGATCGCCCGTTACCGACCCCGCCCGAGCCCCGAAGCCTACCTGCGGCTGCGCACCTTGCCCGGCGAGCAGATGCAGATCGACTGGGGGCACTTCGGCCACCTCGAGATCGGTCGGGCCCGTCGGCCGCTGATGGCGTTCGTCGCCGTCCTCTCCTGGTCGCGGCAGATCTTCCTGCGCTTCTACCTCGGCGCCCATATGGAGAATTTCCTGCGCGGCCATGTCGCGGCCGTGACCGCCTGGGGCGGTTGCCCGCGGGTCGCCCTGTACGACAATCTCAAGAGCGCGGTCCTCGAGCGCCAGGGGCAGGCCATCCGCTTTCACCCGACGCTGCTCGCCCTGTCCGGCCACTACCGCTTCGAGCCACGGCCGGTGGCGGTGGCGCGGGGAAATGAGAAGGGGCGCGTGGAGCGGGCGATTCGTTTCATCCGCGACGCCTTCTTCGCCGGCCGCCGCTTCAAGGATCTGGACGATCTGAATGCGCAGGCCGATGCCTGGGTGATCGGTCGTGCCGGCGAACGGCGCTGCCCGGAAGACGAAACGCTGACCGTCAGCGCGGCCTTCGCCGAGGAACGGGAGCGCCTGCTGACGCTGCCGGGGGACGCCTTCCCGACCGACGAGATCAAGGCCGTCACCGCCGGCAAGACGCCGTACGTGCGCTTCGACCTCAACGACTACTCGATCCCGCATACGTGCGTGGCGCGCACGCTCACCGTCGCCGCGAGCCTGGATCAGGTGCGCATCCTCGACGACCAGACGGTGATCGCGGCGCATTCACGCAGTTATGACCGCCGCCAACAGATCGAGCGCCCCGAGCACATCGTGAGTTTGCTCGAGCACAAGCATCAGGCGAGCGCGCATCGCGGCACCGATCAGCTGGTGCAGGCGGTGCCGACGAGCCGGGCGCTGCTCAGAGAAGCGGCCGAACGGGGCGAGCCGCTGGGACGGACCGTGCGCGCGCTGACCGACCTCCTCGAGCGTTACGGCGTGGCTGAGCTCACGGCGGCGGTCACCGACGCCCTCGGGCGCGGCGTGCCGCATCCCAATGCGGTTCGCCTGGCGCTCGAGCGGCGCCGGCAGGCGCAGGCCGAACCGCCGCCGCTGGCGGTGAGCTTGCCCGAGCACGTGAAACGGCGGGACGTCCCGGTGCGCCCCCACAACCTCGATGACTACGATCAACTGATGGCGTGCCCGCATGACGACGAATGACGCCCGCCGCCAACGCGCGGCCACCTTGCAGTTGCACGGCGTCCTGGCCCATTGGGCCGAGTGTGCCGACCAGCCCTGGCTGGAGCCGTTGCTGTCCTGGGAGGAAACCGAGCGAGCCCGCCGCTCGCTCGAGCGACGACTGCGCTGCGCGCATATCGGCCGCTTCAAGCCCCTGGCCGACTTCGACTGGGGCTGGCCGCAGCAGTGCGATCAGCGCGCGATCGCCGAGCTGATGACCCTGGACTTCGTGCACTCGGCCACCAATGCCATCCTGGTCGGCAGCAGCGGCCTGGGCAAGACGATGATTGCCCAGAACCTCGCACATCAGGCCGTCCTGCACGGCCACACGGTGTTGTTCGCCACCGCCGGGCAGTTGCTCGGAGATCTCGCCGGCCTGGACAGCGACTCGGCGCTGCGCTACCGGTTGCGTCGCTATGCGGCGCCCGATCTGCTGGTGATCGACGAGGTCGGCTACCTCTCCTACTCGAACCGCCACGCCGATCTGCTCTTCGAGTTGATCAACCGGCGTCACGAGAAGAAAAGCACCCTGATCACGACCAACAAGTCGTTCTCGGAATGGTCGGAGGTGTTCCCCAACGCCAGCTGCGTCGTGGCCATGATCGACCGCCTCGTGCATCACGCCGAGATCATCGCCCTCAAAGGCGAGTCCTACCGGCGCAAGGAGGCGCAGGAGCATGCCGCCGCCAGATCCAGCAAGCGCAAGGCGAAGGGAGCGCCGTGAACCGACCTCATCAACCGTCCGGCCTGCACCGCGGCCTCGAACTGCGCATCGATCCCCAGTGGTCGCCCGAGCAGGCGCTCGCGGTCATCGAGTTGCTCGACGATTTGCGCGACCGGATCTGGGCGCACTACGAGCTCGCGCTGGTGACCAAACTTCGTGAAGAACGTGTGAGCCGCAACGACGTACCGACGACCGATCCGCCGTTCTGAGCCGAATCAAAACCTTCAGTACCAAGGGGCCCTCGTGGCCCCTGTTTCGTCTCCACATTCCACCGCCATTTGACGTCGCCAGACTTGCGCGGATTCGCGCCGCCGCTCACATCTGTAGGCGAACGTTTGCACCATTGGCGCATTCCGGCCCGGTGTGACGTCGCAACAAGTCGCAGTCGCGAGCACTATCTACGGGGAATTTTCAGCCTTGGCAGATACATTCGGGGTGTCGATTGCCCGGGCGATGGTCGGTGTTTGCCCGGTGGAAACACTTGCGTGATACGTGTTTGTTGCTGGATGGCGTTTACACCCAGCGCCGAGACGTCGAGCGGCGTGC
>JBFGZP010000345.1:0-3498 GCA_041586695.1 Thauera sp. | reverse complement strand
TGGTGCAGGTCGTCTGCGACCCGGACCGCGCCGAGATGTTCCGTACCGCGGAGTCGGTGCGCAACGAATTCGTCCTGAAGATGAGCGGCAAGGTGCGCCGCCGCCCGGCCGGCACCGAGAACCCCAACCTCACCTCGGGCGAGATCGAGGTCCTGTGTCACGACATCGAGGTGCTCAACACCGCGGTAACGCCGCCGTTCCAGATCGACGAGGACAACCTGTCCGAGACCGTGCGCCTGACGCACCGCGTCATCGACCTGCGTCGGCCGCAGATGCAGAAGAACCTGATGCTGCGCTACAAGGTCACGATGGCCTTCCGCCGCTTCCTCGACGCCGCCGGCTTCATCGACGTCGAAACGCCGATGCTCACCAAGAGCACGCCGGAAGGCGCGCGCGACTACCTCGTGCCCTCGCGCGTGCATCCGGGCCAGTTCTTCGCCCTGCCGCAGTCGCCGCAGCTTTTCAAGCAGTTGCTGATGGTGGCCGGCTTCGACCGCTACTACCAGATCGTCAAGTGCTTCCGTGACGAAGACCTGCGCGCCGACCGCCAACCCGAATTCACCCAGATCGACCTCGAAACCTCCTTCCTCGACGAGGCCGAGATCACCGCGATCGTCGAGGAGATGATCCGCTACGTGTTCAAGGAGGCGCTCGACGTCGAGCTGCCCTCGCCCTTCCCGCGCATGAGCCACGCCGAGGCGATGCGTCGCTTCGGTTCGGACAAGCCCGACCTTCGCGTCACGCTCGAGCTCACCGACGTCACCGACGCGGTGCAGGACGTCGCCTTCAAGGTCTTCAGCGGCCCGGCCACCTCCGGCGGGCGCGTCGCGGCGATGCGCGTACCCGGCGGCAGCACGCTCAGCCGCGGCGAGATCGACGAGTACACCAAGTTCGTCGGCATCTACGGCGCCCGGGGCCTGGCCTACATCAAGGTCAACGACGTCAGCAAGCCGAACGAGGAAGGCCTGCAGTCGCCGATCGTCAAGAACCTGCACGAGACGGCGCTGCGCACCATCCTCGAGCGCACCGGCGCGCAGTCGGGCGACCTGATCTTCTTCGGTGCCGACAAGACCAAGGTGGTCAACGACGCCCTCGGCGCGCTGCGCAACAAGCTCGGCCACGAGAAGGGCTTCGTCAGCGGCGAGGCATGGTGCCCGCTGTGGGTGAACGACTTCCCCATGTTCGAGTACGACGAGGACGACAAGCGCTGGACGGCCTGCCACCACCCCTTCACCAGCCCCAAGGACGAGCACATCGAGTATCTCGAATCGACTCCGGGCGAGTGCCTCGCCAAGGCCTACGACCTGGCGCTCAACGGTTGGGAGATCGGTGGCGGCTCGGTTCGTATCCATCGCGCCGACGTGCAGTCCAAAGTGTTCCAGGCCCTCGCCATCGGCCCGGAAGAGCAGCAGACCAAGTTCGGCTTCCTGCTCGACGCCCTCAAGTACGGCGCGCCTCCGCACGGCGGGCTGGCCTTCGGCCTGGATCGGATCGTCACGCTGATGACCGGCGCCGAGTCCATCCGCGACGTCATCGCCTTCCCCAAGACGCAGCGCGCCCAGTGTCTGCTGACCGACGCCCCGGGCGAGGTCGACGAGAAGCAGCTGCGCGAACTTCACGTGCGCCTGCGCCAGAAGGTCGAGACCCAGGTCGAAGTGGTCAAGGGCTGAGCTCGACCCGGCTGCGGACGCCAGGGCGGGTGAGCGATCACCCGCCCTTTTTCTTGCCGGCGATCAAATTGTTCGGCGGATGCGGCATACAGGCCTTCAGCCCGGGCCCCGCGATGCCGTAAGCTTCACGGATGGCACGCGTTTTCGTGCCGCCCCGGCGTTCACCATGCTCCAGTCCGATCAGATCGAAGTCCTCGTCGTCGAAAGCCAGCCCACCATGCGCGCGCAGCTGCGCAGCATGCTTTCGTCGATCGGCATCGAGTCGGCGCAGTTCGCGGCCTCGGCGAGCATGGCGGTGCGCCGCCTGCGCGAGCATCGCTACGACCTGATCCTGTGCGAGTACAACCTCGGCGACGGCCAGGACGGCCAGCACTTGCTCGAGGACCTGCGCCAGCACGAGATCATCCCGCTCGACACCCTGTTCGTGATGATCACCGGCGAGCGCAACTACGAACGCGTCATCAGCGCCTGCGAACTGCTGCCCAACGACTACATCCTCAAGCCGCTCAACGCCGAGACCCTGCGCGTGCGCCTCTTGCGCGCCTTCGACAAGCGCGAGCGCATGCTGCCCGCGTGGCAGCTCATGCAGCTCGGCGACACCGTCGGCGCGATCGAATACTGCCGCGACGCACGAGCCCGGCACGCGCACTACGCGGTCGACTTCATGCGCCTGCAGGCCGAACTGCATGCCAGCATCGGCCAGGCCGACGAGGCCGAGGCACTGTACCGGCGGATCTTCGATGCGCACCAGATTCCCTGGGCGAAGCTCGGCCTCGCGCGCGTGCTGATGATGAAGAAGCGCAACAACGAGGCCGAAGACATCCTCACCCTGCTCGTGGCCGAGCACGAGCGCTTCATCGAAGCCTACGAACTCCTCACCCAGCTGCGCGAGGACGCAGGGCGCCCGGACGAGGCGCGCGATTCGCTGCAGGCCGCCACCGAGCGCTCGCCCTACCGCATGCAGCGCCTGCGCCACCTCGGCGAGCTGTCGCTGGCAGTGGGCGATCCGGAGGCCGCCGAGACCACGCTCGCCGAACTCGTGCGCCGGGGCAAGTACTCCGACTTCCGCGACCCCGAAGACCACGTGCGTCTGGTGCAGGCGCAGCTCGCGCAGGACCGCCTGGAGGCGGCCCAGGGCACGATCTCGGACCTCGAGCGCAGCATGGGCCGGCTACCCAAGGCCGAACTCTGCAAGGCGCTGTGCAACGCGCTGATGCACACCCACACCGGCGACAGGGATCGCGCCCAGGAGTCGCTGATCGCGGCCGCGCGTGCCAGCGCGAGAAACGTGCAGCTCTCGGTGAATCTGCGCCTCGAGCTCATCAAGGCCTGCTTCGACAACCAACTCCGCAACGAGGGCAGCGCCCTGGTGATGGACCTGCTGCGCACCTCGGCCGACGAACGCACCATCGAATCGGCCCGTGCCGCCCTCGGTGCGCGCGGCCTGGACAAGCTTTCGCAGCAGATCGAGGCCCGCGTGCAGGGCGAGGTCAAGTCGCTCGTCACCACCGGCGCCGAGAAGGCCCAGGCCGGCGACTACGACGGTGCGGTGGCCGAGATGATGAACGCCGCGCGCAAGCTGCCCGGCAACCCGCAGGTGCTGTTCAACGCCGCGCTGGCGCTGCTGCGCCACATCGAGCATCGCGGCTGGAACGACACCCTCGCCGCCCAGGCGCGCGACCTCCTGGGGCGGGCGCGCAAGCTCTCGCCGGCCAACCCGCGCCTGTCGGCGATCACCGAGTTCATGCACGGCCTGATCCAGCGCTACGGCATCCGCCCGGAGCGCGTGCTGCCCAAGCAGGGCCCGACCGCATAGCCGCGCCCCCCG
>JBFGZP010000344.1:0-3506 GCA_041586695.1 Thauera sp. | reverse complement strand
GGCGCCGCGATTGGGCCGCGATGCGCGGCTTCGGGCCGCGCTTTCGCCCAGCGAATATAATCGCGGGTTACCGTCAATCTGCCAGCCCGCGCCGCGGGCCCGACCCCGATGACCCAAGTCAAGAAAGTGGTGCTCGCCTATTCCGGCGGGCTCGATACCTCGGTGATCCTGAAGTGGCTCCAGGACACCTACCAGTGCGAGGTGGTGACCTTCACCGCCGACCTCGGCCAGGGCGAGGAGCTCGAACCGGCGCGCCAGAAGGCGCTGAAGTTCGGCATCAAGCCGGAGAACATCTTCATCGACGACCTGCGCGAGGAGTTCGTGCGCGATTTCGTCTTCCCGATGTTCCGCGCCAACACCGTCTACGAAGGTGAGTACCTGCTCGGCACCTCGATCGCGCGGCCGTTGATCTCCAAGCGCCAGATCGAGATCGCCCGCGCCACGGGTGCCGACGCCGTGTCGCACGGTGCCACCGGCAAGGGTAACGACCAGGTCCGCTTCGAGCTCGGATACTACGCGCTGATGCCGGGGGTGAAGGTGATCGCGCCGTGGCGCGAGTGGGACCTGCTGTCGCGGGAGAAGCTGCTCGCCTACGCCGAGAAGGCCGGCATCCCGATCGAGATGAAGCACAAGCAGGGCGGCTCGCCCTACTCGATGGACGCCAACCTGCTGCACATCTCCTTCGAGGGCCGCCATCTCGAGAACCCGGCCGCGGAGGCCGAGGAAGACATGTGGCGGTGGACGGTGTCGCCGGAGGCGGCGCCCGATGCGGCCGAGTACGTCGATCTCGAGTTCGAGCGCGGCGACCTCGTCGCCATCGACGGCAAGCGCATGAAGGCGCACGAGCTGCTCGCCCGGCTCAACGAACTCGGCGGCAAGCACGGCATCGGCCGCCTCGACCTGGTCGAGAATCGCTACGTCGGCATGAAGAGCCGCGGCTGCTACGAGACCCCGGGCGGCACCATCCTGCTCAAGGCCCACCGCGCCATCGAGTCGATCACGCTCGATCGCGAAGTCGCCCACCTCAAGGACGACCTCATGCCGCGCTACGCCAGCGTCATCTACAACGGCTACTGGTGGAGCCCGGAGCGCCAGGCCATGCAGGCGCTGATCGACGATACCCAGCAGACCGTCAATGGCTGGGTGCGGCTCAAGCTCTACAAGGGCAACGTCATCGTCACCGGCCGCGACTCGAAGACCGACTCGCTGTTCGACCCGACGATCGCCACCTTCGAGGACGACCAGGGCGCCTACGACCAGAAGGACGCGCACGGCTTCATCCGCCTCAACGCGCTGCGCATGCGCATCGCAGCCAACGCGAAGGCCAGGCGCGGCTGAGAACGGGCGCGACCCGGAATACCGGTGATGGACAAAGACGTACTGATCTTCGGCCTGACGATTGCGGAATTCGAGGATATTTCCCTCACGGTCTGCTTCACTGCGCTGATCATCTACATGTTGTTCATCATCGGCAACCTCGCAAGAGAGTCGAAGGCCGGCAAGTACGGCACGGTGTGGATGTTCCTCGCACTCGGGCTGGGCTTCGTCGGCTTCGTCGCCAAGGGCTTCATCCAGAGGCTCCTCGGCATCGAATAAGGAAGACCGGTTTCATGAGCATCACCGAGAAGTTCGAGGGCGTGACCCTCACCACCAAGGCCAACGTCTATTTCGACGGCAAGTGCGTCAGCCACGGCTTCGTCCTCGCCGACGGCACGAAGAAGTCGGTCGGCGTCGTGCTGCCCGCATCGCTGAGCTTCGGTACCGCGGCGGCGGAGATCATGGAGTGCGTCGGCGGTGGCTGCCGCGTGCGCCTGAAGGGGGCGGACGAGTGGAAGACCTACGGCGCCGGCGATTCCTTCGAGGTGCCGGCCAACTCCAGCTTCGATATCGAAGTGAGCGGTGAGCCCTTCCACTACATCTGTCATTACGCCTGATTAGAGCAGGAGAAGTCCTCATGCCGTCTTTCGACATCATGTCCGAGGTCGACCAGCCCTCGCTGCGCAACGCGGTGGAGGTGGCCAATACAAAGATCGCCGGCCGTCACGACTTCAAGGGCACCAGCGCCAACCTGGAGCTCGGCGAGAAGCTGATCACGATGTTCGGTGACAGCGACTTCCAGCTCGACCAGATGAAGGCCATCCTGTTACCCGAGATGACCAAGAAGAAGGTCGACGTGCGCTGCCTCGAGTATGGCGACGTGCAGAAGATCTCCGGCAACAAGGTCAAGCAGGAGGTGAAGGTCCGCGTCGGCGTCGAGCAGGATCTCGCCAAGAAGATCGTCAAGATCCTGAAGGACAGCAAGATGAAGGTGCAGGCGGCGATCCAGGGCGACGCGGTGCGCGTCTCCGGTGCCAAGCGCGACATCCTGCAGGACGCCATCGCGCTGGTGAAGAAGGAAATCACCGACTTCCCGCTGCAATACGGCAATTTCCGCGACTGAATCACAGGAGCCCGATCATGGACGTTTCATCCATCGCCGCCGCATCCACGGCCAACGCCATGGCGCAGGTGCAGCAGCAGGCGTCGGTGTCGGTGCTCAAACAGGCGCTCGATATCCAGGAGCAGAGCGCAATGCAGCTCCTGCAGGCCATCCCGCTGCCGCCGGCAATGCCGGTCGGCACGGCGGGCGGGCTGATCGACACCTGGGCCTGAGGCGACCGCCAGGCCGGTACTGCTTCCCCGCACACACGAAATCGTTCGATCGGGCCGAATGCCGCTCGGGCGTGGCTTCGGCCCCGCACTTGCTCACTGTCCGGTGCAAGCCGGCTTCGCACCCGCACGCGCAGGGCGACGGGCACATGTGACTGCCGGCGAGTGCCCGCAGGATTCCGTTGGCCGCGGCCAGCCTCGTCCGTTCGTCCGCGACAACGCGCCTTACGTCCATCCGGATGCCGGCCGGCGCTGCTTCGGCTTTAGGATTAGGGCGTGAAAAAGGAGATCCGTGCATGTCCGTTGCCCGGGGGTTTACGCTGATCGAGTTGATGATCTCGATCGCGATCGTCGCGATCCTGCTGGCCGTCGCCGTGCCGAGCTTTACCGAGGTCATCCTGCAGAACAGGATGACCTCCTACGTGAACGAGATGCTCGCGAGCGTCAACTACGCGAGGACGGAGGCGATCAAGCGCGGCCTGCCCGTTCGCTTCACTGCAGTGGGTGGAAATCTTGCCCAGGGCTGGTGCGTGCACACCGGGGTCGCCTGCGACGGCGCCACGGCCCTGCGGCGCCACGAAGCCCTCGATAACTCGGCTTCGACCGGCCCGTTCGCTTTCGTGGAGTTCGATCGCCGCGGCATGAAGTCGTTACCCGCCAGCGCGTTACCCGGCGGCGAGGTGGTGTTCGGGATCAAGCCGACCGGGTGTGCCGCTGGCGCGCAGAAGGCCCGCACGATCACGATTCTCGGCACCGGCCGTGCCGCCGCAACCCGCAGCGCATGCTGAGGAGAAAACCGATGAGCGCATTCGCTTCGTCCGCCTCGCCTCGTTGCCAACACGGGTCTTCCCTGCTCG
>JBFGZP010000343.1:0-3511 GCA_041586695.1 Thauera sp. | reverse complement strand
TGGGCGGTATAGGCCACCAGCGCGGCGAGTTCCTTCGATTTCCAGTCAAGCGGCTTGCTCGCCATCGGCCCGACCATGCAAACCTGCACCGCCTCGTCGAGGTGAACCTCTTTCAGGCCATAGCTGTCGTCCGCCATCGCCATCCGGTGCGGGTAGGGGTCCGCGAAACTCGGCTGGAACGAAGCGCCGCCGCTGTGGCAGGTCGCGCAGCTCATGCCATTGGTCGACAACTTGGTATCCGCGAACAGGGTTGCGCCGGCCTTGACCAGTTCTTCCTCCGAGCCCTTGTAGGGTTGATAGCCGGCAGGGCGCTTCAGCTGCTTCGCCGCGCACGGGTTCCTTGCTGCGCAAGGGTTTTTCGCCGCGCAGGGGTTCTTCGCGGCGCACGGATTTTTCGCGGCGCAGGGGTTCGCAGCAGCACAGGGGTTCGTGGCCGCACACGGATTCTTCGCCGCGCAGGGATTCTTCGCGGCACACGGATTCGCCGCCACGGTCTTGCGATCGCGCGCCGAACAGGGGGCGCACGGCGAAGCGGCCAGCAGGCCCGGAGAGGCGGTGAGCAGGCCTGCCGAAAAGAAGGCTGCGATGAGCCGTGAGGCTGGCCGCTGGGTACAAGCTTGTATGCGCATGATTCGTCTCCTGATCGTGGCTGACTTCGTCTTCTTGTGGCGCGGCAGCGAATGCGCCCCGCCAACTCGTGGTGCTACCGCAGTTAGTCGGGGCGGGCGCCGAATTCATTACATTCCCGGGAATCGTGGTGTATGCACGGGTGGATCATCGGTTCCCTGACTTATAGTTCTTCCCCGGTTTGTCTCAACCCGATGGAGTCCCCAAAACGTGCTCGTCACCATTCTGCTAGCACCAGGACCGCTTTCAATTCCGGGCATCGACGCTGGATTCATGCCGAGAGGAGCGCTCCAATGACGATTCTCGATCTGCTCAACGAGGCGGCGAGGCAACACCCGGGTGCGCCGGCGCTGCTCGCGCCATCGCGCGCGGCACTGAGCTTCGAGGGCCTGCGGCTACAGACCGTCGAAACGATCGCTGCGCTAAGGGGATTTGGCATCGGCGCCGACGACAAGGTCGCCGTCGTGCTTCCGAATGGTCCGGAAATGGCGGCGGCGGCAGTCGCAGTGGCTTCGGCGGCGATATGTGCGCCGCTCAATCCCGCATACGGGGTGGAAGAGTTCCGCTTCTATCTGAGCGATCTCCAGGCCAGGGCGCTCTTGCTGCCCGCTGGGCAGGAAGGGCCTGCACGAAGCGTGGCCAGGGAACTCGGCATCCGTTGTCTGGACGTGCGCTGGGACGAAAGGGGGCCTGCGGGTCGATTCGAGCTTGCCGGAGGCGAAGGCCTGTCGGGACATGGTGGCAGCAGTCCGCCCGACGCAGATGACATTGCACTGGTCCTGCACACTTCGGGCACGACGTCGCGACCGAAGATCGTTCCGCTGACGCATGGCAATCTGTGCAGCTCGGCGCGGAATATCTCTCGAGCCCTGCAATTGTCGGCGCAGGATCGCTGCCTCAACATCATGCCTTTGTTCCATATCCACGGGATTGTCGCGGCGCTGCTCGCGTCGCTGGCTGCGGGTGGCAGTGTCGCCTGCACGCCGGGCTATCGCGACGGGCAGTTCCTGCCCTGGCTGGACGAGTTCAATCCGACCTGGACGACCGCCGTGCCGTCGATGTACCAGGCGATTCTGGCCGAAGTGGCGCGTGCTCCGGCCGGGACGGCCGCAAAGCGGCTGCGTTTCGCACGATCGTCCTCGGCGCCGTTGCCGCCGGCGGTGATGCGCGAACTCGAGGCTGCCTTGCAGGCCCCCGTGATCGAGGCCTACGGCATGACCGAGGCGGCGCATCAAATGGCCAGCAATCCCATGCCCCCGGGCGCACGCAAGCCAGGATCCGTCGGTGTTGCCGCCGGGCCCGAGCTGGCGATCATGGATGAGGCCGGGACGCTGCTGCCGGTTGGAACGACGGGTGAAATCGTCATCCGCGGCGACAATGTCACGCATGGCTACGGCAGCAACCCGGAGGCCAACGCCAAGGCATTCACGGCCGGCTGGTTTCGTACCGGCGACCAGGGCTTCATGGATGCCGAGCGCTACGTCTTCCTGACCGGCCGGCTCAAGGAAATCATCAATCGCGGCGGGGAGAAGGTGTCTCCGCGCGAGGTCGACGAGGCGTTACTCGAGCACCCGGCCGTCGGCCAGGCCGTTGCCTTCGCGGTGCAGCATGAAACGCTGGGAGAGGACATTGCAGCCGCAGTGGTATTGAGGGCAGGAGCGAACGAGACGGGTGAGCAGATTCGCGCATTCCTGTTCGGTCGCCTGGCGGAATTCAAGATCCCGAGCCAGCTCGTGATCGTCGACGCGATTCCCAAGGGTGCCACCGGCAAGGTCCAGCGCATCGGTCTCGAGGAGAAGCTCAAGGACCAGCTGAAACCCGTCTTCGTCACCCCGCGCGATGCAACCGAAGCGCGGGTGGCAGGCATCTTTGCCGAAGTGCTCGGCTCGGGCGAGGTGGGTGCATTCTGCAATTTCTTCTCCTTGGGCGGGGACTCGCTGCGCGGATTTCAGGCGCTTGCGCGAGTGCGGGACCAGCTACAGGTGGATCTGTCGATACTCGACCTGTTCAAGGCGCCTACGGCGGCGCTGCTGGCGGCACAGATCGGCCGCTCGCCCCGGTTACAGGCGGGCGACTCCCTGGAGCGGATGCTTGCCGAGATCGAGTGCCTTTCGGACGAAGAGGCCGAACGACAACTGCAGCAATTGGAGGACGCGGCGAATGGCGGGCGCAACTGATACAGGTGACGGCCCCAGGACCGTGAATTGCAGCAATGCCGACGCGTGCACCCGCTCCAGCATCGTCGAGGAATCGCAGGATTGAGGCGCCTCCCGAGCAGTAGCGGCGAACAGACGGAGGCCGCGCTCGATGAGCGGCTGGCCCACCTGGGCTCGCGTCAGCGTGCACTGCTCGAGCAGCGAATGCGGAACGGAGCGTGCTCCGGACACGGCCTCGTGGCGGAGGCGCTCGCGCAGCTGGGCGTCACCCATGTGTATGGCGTCCCCGGACAGCCGGTGTACGACACCTTCGGTGCCTGCGCCCGTCAAGGCATCCGCCTGATCGGTACGCGCCACCAGCACCCGGCGGGGCTGATGGCGGCTGCGCACAATTATCTGGATGGACGGCTGAGCGCGGCGACAATCGTTTCGACGGGCGTTCCGGCAGCCAATGCCGTGAGTGCCGCGGCGGTGGCGAACGACAACTGCTGGCCGCTTGTCATCCTTGCCGGTGCGGCGCCCCTGGCGGCGGACGGTACCGGTTATTTCATGGCGCTCGATGCGCTCGAAGTCTATCGGCCGGTCACCAAGTGGGTGACCCGAGTGCGGGAAACGCGCGAGATTCCCGCGTTGGTAGCCAAGGCATTTTCAGTGGCGAGCAGCGGCCGACCGGGCGCCGTGCTGGTGGAGTTGCCTGAGGATACGCTGTCCGGTTCGGCCTTCGGTGC
>JBFGZP010000342.1:0-3512 GCA_041586695.1 Thauera sp. | reverse complement strand
GGGTAGCCGGCGTCGGCGGACTGGTCCTTGACCTTCAGCAGCTTGCCCTTGTTGTTGAAGGTCCAGCCGTGGAAGGGGCAGGTGAAGCTCGACTTGTTGCCCTTCTTGTGCCGGCACAGGATGGCGCCGCGGTGGGTGCAGGTGTTCGCCAGCGCGTTGAGCTCGCCGTCCTTGCTGCGGGTGATGACGACCGGCTGGCGACCGATATAGACGGTGAGGAAGTCGTTTACGTTGGGGATCTGGCTCTCGTGTGCCAGGTACACCCAGTTGCCCTCGAAGATGTACTTCATCTCCAGCTCGAACAACTGCTCATCGGTGAAGGCCGAGCGGTCGAGCCGATAGTTGTGCTTCTCCGGGTCGTCCTCGAGCATGGCCTCGAGCTTCTGGAGATTCGTGGAATTGTCTTGATGAATCTGGATCACGTTCGTCTCCTGTGTACTTGCTGAATCGAATCGCTGCCCGTGTGGGCCTCATGTTTGCGGGTCGCTTAGGGACGAGTCCGCCCGCCGGCCGCCGCGCCGGGGCGCGTCGGTCGTGTCTCGCTTGCGAGGGGTTGTCGGGGTGCCGAGCTGCTGCGGCTAGGGCTTGCGCTCGTCCGGGGGCGGATCGCGCGGGAAGGTGGTGAGCGTCACTGGGCCTGTCTCCTCGTTATCGATTGCATCTGCCGGCTGTGCCTTGACTTGCAGGTTGCGAAGGCCGGCTGGTGCATCGATCTGTTGTTCGCGGACCACCCATAGCAGCCTCCGTGCCAGGTGCCGTTCCGCGCGCCTCCTCGATGCCCGTCGAGATCGCTGCGAGCCCAGGGCTGTCAATGCTTTGAGCGACACGGAAAATTTTTTCGCGAGTAGAGTCGGGTACCTCGGGCGCGCATTCGAAAATCTGATCGATCGATCAATTGCTTTAGGTGCGATGCAACGATCGCAGTGCAGCATCAATCAAATGATGCAATCGGCTGCGGATCGGTACGACCGTCCCCGCGGCGACCGGCGCCAAATGCCGGCGTGGCGCTGGATTGCGGCGTCCTGGTGCAGACCTGGTACGGAGTGTGCTTGGCAGGGTGCGAGATTGAAGATCAACCAAGACGGGCAGCGAGACCCGATGGAGACAAACATGTTGCAGGCGCTTTCAAGCCTCGTTGGAGGACGCGATGGGCGCGACTGATCGTTCACGGGCGGCGTCGGAAGGCCGCCTGCAGTTAATGCCCTCGGCCAACACCAGGATCGACGAGGAGCGTTTCCCCGACCTGGCCGACCTGCTCGCGAGGCTGCACTTTTCCACCAGCGACGGCCGCATCTGGCTGGACGATCAGCGCATGCTGCTGATGCATGCCTCGGCGCTGGGCAATCTGCGCAAGGAGATGATCGAGATTCTGGGCATGGACGTGGCGCGCGGCTTCATGACCCGCATGGGCTACCACGCCGGCGTGCGCGACGCGCTGATGGCGCGCAAGGTTCGCTCCAGGGGCTCGGTCAGGGAGATGTTCGTGGTCGGCCCGCAGATGCACTGCCTCGAGGGCATCGGCTTGTCCGAGCCGGTGCGGCTGGAGTTCGATGTCGACAAGGGCACCCATTACGGCGAGTTCGTGTGGACCAGCCCGCTCGAGGATGAAGAGCATGTGCGCCATTTCGACATCGGCACCGAGCCCGGCTGCTGGATGCAGATCGGCTACGCGTCGGGTTATTCGACCGAATTCATGGGCAGGCCGGTGCTGTATCGCGAGGTCGAGTGCCAGGCGATGGGACAGCCGGTCTGTCGCATCGTCGGCAAGCCGGTGGACGAGTGGGGCGCCGACGCCGAGGACGACCTGCGCTACCTGATGCCCGGTGCGATCCACACCGTGCTCACGCCCGGCGCCGGCCGGGCGGCCAGCACGATGGTCCCGCCCGTCGACAGCCAGGCCGAGAAAGGCACGGCGATCGGCATCTCGCCGGGGTTCAACGCGGCGATGCACATGGTGAGAAAGGTGGCACCGACGCAGGCCACCGTGCTCTTCCTCGGTGAGAGCGGGGTCGGCAAGGAGGTCTTCGCGCGCACGCTGCATCGCCTGAGCTCGCGCAGCGACAAGCCCTTCGTGGCATTGAACTGCGCCGCGATCCCCGAGCAGCTGATCGAGTCCGAGCTGTTCGGCGTCGAGCGCGGCGCGTTTACCGGCGCAACACAGAGCAGGGCGGGGCGCTTCGAGCGCGCCGATGGCGGGACGCTGTTCCTGGACGAGATCGGCACCCTGAGCCTCGATGCCCAGGGCAAGCTGCTGAGGGTGCTGCAGGAAGGCGAGGTCGAGCGCGTGGGTGACTCGAGCACGCGTGACATCGACGTGCGCGTCATCGCCGCGACCAACGTCGATCTGCGTGCAGAGGCCAAGGCCGGACGCTTCCGCGAGGACCTGTTCTTCCGTCTCAACGTGTTCCCGGTCCGCATCCAGCCGCTGCGCGAGCGCCGCGAGGACATTCCCCTGCTGATGACGCATTTCCTCGCGCGCTTCAACGCGCGTCACGGTCGCCGGCTCACCGGCTTCACCCAGCGCGCGGTGGACGCGATGCTGGCCTATGAGTGGCCGGGCAACATCCGCGAGCTGGAGAACGTCATCGAGCGCGGCGTCATCCTCGCGGCCGACAACTCGGCGATCGATGCGCCGCACCTGTTTACCTGCGGCGAGAAGATCGGCGAGCAGATGTACGAGCTCGACCGCAAGGGCCGGCTGGTCGCCGTCGATCGCGAGGCCTTCACCGCCGAAACCGGCGCGGACGCCGACGCGGCGCGGGTGTCGCGCGGCCTCAACGCACTGCTGGCCGACGAGGACGGCGAGGCCGCGATCGGCGAGGGCGACGTGTCCCTCGACGAGATCGAGACCTTGCTGTTGAAGCGGGCCATCGAGAAGGCGCAGGGCAACGTCGCCGCCGCCGCCCGCCTGCTCGGCATCACGCGGCCGCAGATGGTCTACCGCCTCAAGAACCGGGGGATCGGCGACCCCGGGGGATAAGCAGCGCCGTACCCACATTCCGAGCTTGAATCAGCTGCGCACCGGCTGCGATGCGGCCGGTGCGGAGGCTTCGTGCGCGCCGGCGAACGGGCGGAGCCGATTCGAGTGCGTGAGCGAGCGGACGGGCATCGCGCTCGACCGTCGGGCTCAGGGCCTAGCGAAGCCGGCCAAGGTGGCAGCCGCAGGGTGTGCCAGGAAGACAAACCAAGGAGAAGACCCAATGAGCAACAAGATCAGATGTGCACTGATCGGGCCGGGCAACATCGGCACCGACCTGCTCTACAAACTCAAGCGCAGCCCGGTGCTCGAGCCGGTGTGGATGGTCGGCATCGACGCCGCCTCCGAAGGGCTGGTGCGCGCCCGCGAGCTCGGCCTCAAGACCACCGCCGAGGGCGTGGACGGGCTGCTGCCCCATGTCGAGGCCGATCGGGTGCAGATCGCCTTCGACGCCACCAGCGCCTACGTCCATGCCGAGAACAGCCGCAAGCTCAACGCGCTGGGCGTGCTGATGATCGACCTCACGCCGGCGGCC
>JBFGZP010000341.1:0-3521 GCA_041586695.1 Thauera sp. | reverse complement strand
GTGCATTCGTCGAAGATCATGACGATGTCCGAGTCGAGCACGGTCTGGATCTGCATCGAGATCTCGGGCGTCAGGAACAGGCGTGCGCCGTCGATCGGGCTGGCGAACTTCACCCCTTCCTCGCTGATCTTGCGCAGGGCGCCGAGGCTGAACACCTGGAAGCCGCCCGAGTCGGTGAGGATGGGCTTGTCCCAGGCCATGAAGCGGTGCAGGCCTTCGTGCGCCGCGATGATGTCCAGGCCGGGGCGCAGCCACAGGTGGAAGGTGTTGCCGAGGCAGATCTGCGCGCCGATGTCGGCGAGCGCGGCCGGCGTCATCGCCTTGACCGTACCGTAGGTGCCGACCGGCATGAAGACCGGGGTTTCGACCACGCCGTGGGCGAGGGTGAGACGGCCGCGGCGGGCGCCGCCGTCGGAAGCAAGGAGTTCAAACTGCATCGTCGGCCAGATCGTCGTTGCGGGTGAGGAACATCGCGTCGCCATAGCTGAAGAAGCGGTAGCCTTGGGCGACGGCGTGGGCATAGGCGCGGCGGATCGTGTCCATGCCGGCGAAGGCGGAGACCAGCATCAGCAGCGTGGACCTGGGCAGGTGAAAATTGGTGATCAGCGCATCGACCACCTGGAAGCGGAAGCCGGGGAGGATGAAGATCTCGGTCTCGGCGCTGCCGGCCGCGAGCGGGCCGTCCTGCGCCGCCGCCTCGAGCGCGCGCATGCTCGTCGTGCCGACCGCGATCACGCGACCGCCGGCGGCGCGGGTGGCGGCGATGGCGTCGGCCGTCTCCTGCGGAATCACGTAGCGCTCGCTGTGCATGCGATGTTCGCCGAGATCATCCGCCCGCACCGGCTGGAAGGTTCCGGCACCGACGTGCAGCGTGAGCCAGGCGCATTTCGCCCCGCGCGCGGCGACCTTCGCCAGCACCGCCTCGTCGAAATGCAGGCCGGCCGTGGGCGCCGCGACCGATCCGGGCGCGCGGGCGTAGACCGTCTGGTAGCGGTTTTCGTCGGCATCGCCGGCGGCGCGCTGGATGTAGGGCGGCAACGGCAGCTTGCCGTGGCGTTCGAGCAGCGCGAACAGATCGTCGGTATCGGGAAAGCGCAAATGGTAGAACTCGCCGACGCGGCCGAGCACGGTGGCGTCGAAGGCGTCGGCCAGGCGCAGCCGGCTGCCGGTGCGGGGCGACTTGCTCGCACGCACCTGGGCGAGTGCCTCGTGGGGGCCGATCGCGCGCTCGATGAGCACCTCGACCCGACCGCCGCTGTCCTTGACGCCGTGCAGGCGGGCGTGGATCACGCGCGTATCGTTGAACACCAGCAGGTCGCCGGCACGAACCAGATCGGGCAGGTCGGTGAAGCGCCGGTCGAGCAGCCGGGCATCGCCGCGGCCGTCGGCGTCGACGACCAGGAGCCGGCTGGCGCTGCGCTCGGAGAGCGGCGCCTGGGCGATCAGCTCGGGTGGAAGGTCGTAGTCGAAATCGTTCAGGGTCAGTGGCATCGGGTGTGGACGAGCGGGGCGAGGCGGCGTGTGGCGAGGCTTGGCGCAGCAGGCGGGTGTTGCCCGCGGTCGCGAAACCCGCCTTGCCGCGATTAGGCGCGCCCGGCTTGCTGCAAATGACATTGTTCGGAGATAATGCGCGTCCTTCCCGGCCGGGATGGCGGAATCGGTAGACGCAGCGGACTCAAAATCCGCCGCTGGCGACAGTGTGAGGGTTCGAGTCCCTCTCCCGGCACCAGAGGCCCGCGATTCTGGATCACGAGGCCCTGGAAATCAAATCCCTGCATGTTTTCGTTTCCGGCGCCTGCTTCCGCGCGGGCACCCGGCTCAGCGCACGACGGCGCTGGCGGCCTCGCTGATCGCGAGCACAGCGGGATGCGTCAGGCGCCGCTCCACCGAAATCGCGTAGTAGGTCTCGATCACGCCGTCCGCCTCGCCGAGCCGGCGCATGCCGCTTTGAGCGCACAGTTGCTCGCCCGCGAGCGAGGCGCTGGGAAAGATGCCGGCGCCGGCCTCGGCAAAGGCGCGCATCAACGCGCTGTCGTCGAACTCGCCGACGATGCGCGGGCGCAGGTGGGCCGCTTCCATCCAGCGCATCAGCGGCGTTCGCACCGCCGCCTCCTGGCCCGGCAACAGCATCGGCGCGCCCGCGAGGCAGCGCGGGAATGCGCCCTTCAAGCTGTCGGCCAGCGCCGGCGTGGCGAAGAAGCCGATCGTGGATTCCCCGAGCTTGTGGCTGTAACCGCGCACGTCCATGTTCGATGGCATGGGGTTGTCGGCGAGGACGACGTCGAGCTTGTGGATGGCGAGGTCGCCGAGCAGCGATTCGAACTTGCCCTCGCGGCAGACGATGCGCATCGGCTCGGGCAGGTTCATCGACGGCGCCAGCAGCAGCCACGCGATCGCCTTCGGCACGACATCGGCGACGCCGACGCGAAACGGTGCCGCGCGCCCGGTGGCGCGGCTTTGCAGGGCCTCCTCGAGCTCGTTGCCGAGGCGGAAGATCTCCTCGGCGTAGTCGAGCACCATGCGGCCTGTCTCGGTCAGCGCCAGACGGCGGCCCTGGCGCTTGAACAGTGTCACGCCGAGCGTGGCCTCGAGCGTGGCGATCTGCCCGGATAGGGTTTGCGGCGCCAGGCCGGAGCGTTCGCTGCCGCGGGCGATGCCGCCGGCGCGTGCCACGGTCCAGAAATGGTGCAACTGCCTGTAGTTCAGCATTGCGACCGCCTCCGTTCGTTTGTTCGATAAAACCGGATAAACATTCTGCTGAACTGAGATTTTATCGAAGGGTCACAGGCTTAGTATCCATCAAGCGTCCTGCCCACGACGGCGGGCGCGCAACGACAAAGGAGACTGAGCATGCGAATCGATCTGCATTGTGACAACGTTGAAGCGGCCCCGGGTCTGCGCGACTACGTGACGCGGCGGATGAGCTTCGCGATCGGCCGCTTCCGCGACCACATCCAGTGGGCGCGGGTGAAGGTGGCCGACGTCAACGGCCCGCGCGGTGGCCCCGACAAGCGCTGCGTCGTGCAGCTGCGGCTGCGCAACCTGCCCGACGTGGTGTTCGCGATCACCCAGATCGAGGTCCGCGCCGCGGTCGACGAGGCCGCCGACCGGGTCGCGCGGGTGCTGTCCCAGCGCCTGCGTCGGCACCAGCGCAAGGATCGAATCGCCTTGCCGCAGGTCGAAGCCTCGCCGGCCTGAAGGCCCGGCTATACTCTTGTGCATGTCGATGAACGAAGCGGCTCGATTCGGGCCAAACGTGCATCCGGAAAACACTTAATACCCCAGGAGGGCAATTCGCCATGGAAAATCGCTTGTCTACGATGACGCGTTCGGAGGCTTCCGTCCTCTCGACCAACAAGGTCATCCGCAATACCTACATGCTGCTGTCGCTGACGCTAGCATTCTCGGCGGTCACCGCCGGGGTGTCGATCGCATTCGGCCTGCCGCATCCGGGCCTGATCCTGACCCTGGTCGGCTACTTCGGCCTGCTGTTCCTGACCTCCAAGTTCCGCAACAGCAGC
>JBFGZP010000340.1:0-3523 GCA_041586695.1 Thauera sp. | reverse complement strand
GCGAGCCCGATGGCTCGCCCTCTTCCGTTTACCGTATGAGTGCCGCGGGCGTGTCCGGCCGGCGCGCGCCGCAGCGAAACCCGACGGTCAGGCCTTGCCGGTGAGTTTCAGGAACTTCTCCATCAGCTGATCCTTGGTTTCCTTGTTGTTCTCGTCGAGCGGGATACAGTCGACCGGGCAGACCTGCTGGCACTGCGGTTCGTCGAAATGGCCGACGCATTCGGTGCACTTGTTCGGATCGATCTCGTAGATTTCATCGCCCTGGTAGATGGCGCCGTTGGGGCACTCCGGTTCGCAGACGTCGCAGTTGATGCATTCGTCGGTAATGATCAAAGACATGATTCGCTTCCTTGCTATTGCCTTGAGTTGAGTTTTTCATGCAGTCGCGCAAGCACCGCGGGCTGCACGAACTTGCTCACATCGCCGCCGAAGCGCGCGATTTCCCGCACCATCGTGGCCGAGATGAACATGTACTCCTCTGCCGGCGTCAGAAACACTGTTTCGACGTCGGGATAGAGCTTGCGGTTCATTCCTGCCATCTGGAATTCGTACTCGAAGTCCGAGACCGCCCGCAGCCCGCGCAGGATCACCCGCGCGTTCAGCTGCTCCACCAGATTCATCAGCAGGCTGTCGAAGCCGATCACGGTCACGTTCGGAAAATCCGTCAGCGCCGCGCGCGCGATGTCGACGCGTTCCTCGGTCGAGAAGATCGGGTTCTTGGCCTGGCTTCTGGCCACCGCGACCACGACGCGGTCGAACAACAGCGCCGCCCGCCGCACGAGGTCTTCGTGTCCTCGGGTGAATGGGTCGAACGTGCCGGGATATACCGCCACTGCTTCCTTCATTCCTGGCTCCAACGCATGAGATGGAAATGCACCTGGCCGGCCTGGCCCTGTTTGACCGTGTGCCAGTTGCCCAGGTGAGTCACCGCGGCTTCGGACTCCAGGTAGAGCCATCCGTCCGGTTGCAACAGCCGGTCCAGCCACGGCTCCACGCGCTCGATCCAGCCCTGCCTGTAGGGCGGGTCGAGGAACACCCCGTCGAAGCTGCGCGGGGTCGTTTGCGCGAATCTTACCGCATCGCCGCGTACGATCTCTACTTGCGCCGCCTGTAGGGTCTCTGCCGCCTTGTGCAGTGCGTCGAGCGCGCGGGCGTCGCGCTCGACCATCACCACCTGCCCGGCGCCGCGCGAAGCGGCCTCGAAGCCGAGAATGCCGGTGCCGGCGAAGAGGTCGAGGCAACGCTGGCCGTCGAGTGCCTGGCCGAGCCAGTTGAACAATGTCTCGCGCACCCGGTCCGGCGTCGGCCGCAGCCCGGTGACGCGCGCAACCCCGAGCTGGCGCGAGCGCCACTGACCGCCGACGATGCGGACCCGGCTCACTTCTTCGCAGCTGGGGTGTCGCCGTCTCCGCCGGAGATGACGGTGATGAGCTGGTCGATGGGGACGCGGCGGGCGAAGGCGTCGCGCACCTGCTCGACCGTCACCTGTTCCACCTTGCGCGGATAGGTGTCCAGCCAGTCGAGCGGCAGGCGGTGGAAACCGATCATGGCGACGTAGTCGAGGATCTTGCGGTTGGAGTCCAGGCGAAGTCCGAAGCCATTGACGAGATTGTCCTTGGCCGCCTGCAGTTCGTCCGCGGTCGGACCCTTGTCGATGAATTCGGCCAGCGTCTGGCGCACGAGCTCGATCGCATCCTCGGTCTGGTTGCCGCGCGTCTGCAGGCCGATCTGGAACGGGCCGGCGACCTGTTGCGGCGAAAAGTAGCTGTAGACGCTGTAGGCGTAGCCGCGCTTCTCACGAACCTCGTGGGTGAGGCGGGAGACGAAGCCGCCACCGCCGAGCACGTAGTTGCCGACCAGCAGCGGGAAGTAGTCCGGATCCTCGCGTGCCATGCCCGGCTTGCCGATCAGGATGTGGGCCTGCGCAGAGGGGTGCGGGATGCGGAGCGTGGCCACGGTGCTCGGCGGCGGCGGGGGTAGCGGCGCCGCTGCCTCGGCGGGTGGCAACGCCGAGGTGAGCTGGATGGCGATGCGTTCGGCGGTGGCACGATCGATGTCGCCGACGATGGCCACCGACGCGCGCGCCGCGCCGTAGTGGGTGCGATGGAAGGCGACGAGGTCGTCACGCGTGATGGCGGCGATCGACTCCGGCGTGCTCGTGCGGCCGTAGGGATGGCCGGCATAGATCGCCTCGTTGAAGCGTCTTGCAGCGAGTGTGGCGGGCTTGGTCAGTGCCTCCTTCAGCCCGGCGATGGCGCGCGTACGTTCGCGCTCGAACACGTCGACGGGGAAATTCGGCCGGCCGAGCAGGGTGGCCGCAAGCTCGACCGCGCCGTCGCGTTCGGCGGCCGAAGACAGGCTGCGGATCGACAGGTTGGCGCGATCCTCGTCGGCGCTGCCGCCGAGCTGCGCCCCGAGGTCGGCGCTGCGGTCGGCGATCGCCTGCTCGTCGAGCTCGCCTGCGCCGGCGTCGAACAGCGTGCGCGTGATGGCGGCCAGTCCAGCCTTGCCGGCGGGGTCGTAAGCCGAACCGGCAGCGAAGTCGATCTGGATATCGACCAGCGGCAGCGCACGGCTTTCGACGAACTGGACGCGGGCGCCGGTGGGGGTGGTCCATTGCTGGATGTCGGGGCCGGCCTCGGCAATCGGGGCGAACGCCAGCTGCAGGCCGAGGACGGCGGGCAGGGCGGCGCGTAACAGGGGGCGATGTATCGGCGTCATGTCAGGTGCGGGCGTCCGTGTGATGTCGGGTGCGGATGGCGGGCGGGGGCAGTCGTCACTGCGGCGTGCTGGCGAGCGGCGCGGGGGCCTTGGCGACGCCGACCGCCTGCGGTTCGAGGCGCGCGATGGTGAGGCTGTCGTCGCCGAAGTAGCGCAGCGCCACGGCGCGGACGTCCTCGGCGGTGACGGCGCGCAGGCCCTCGAGCAGCCGTTCCTCGTCGCGCCAGGATAGGCCTGCGGCTTCGAGGTAGCCGATCTCCATCGCCTGCCCCATCAGCGAATCGCGCTTGTACACGCGACCGGCCACGGCCTGCGTCTTGACCCGCGCCAGTTCTTCCGCGCTCACGCCTTCGTCGCGGATGCGCTGCACTTCTGCCCGCAGCGCCGCCTGAAGCTCGTCGACGGTCCTGCCCGGCGCCGGCACGCCGTCGAGGTAGAACACCGAAGGCCCGCGTCCGGTGGCGTCGTAGCCGGCGCCGGCAGAGATGGCGAGTTGCGCGTCGCGCACCAGCCGGCGGGTGAGGCGGGCGCCGTCGTAGCCGTCGAGCACCGCGGCCAGCACCTGCAGGGCGTAGGCTTCGCGGTCGGTCGCGGGGTCGCGCAGGGCCGGCACGTGCCAGGCCAGCGCAAGGTACGGCAACTCGGCCGGCGCCTTCACCACCGCGCTGCGCGGGCCGCGCTGCTCGGGTTCGGCCGGGATGCGGCGCTCGGGCAGGGCTTCGGTCCGGATCGCGCCGTAATGCGTCTCCGCCTGACGGAAGACCTCCTGGTGGTCGACGTCGCCCACGACCACCAGGTAGGC
>JBFGZP010000339.1:0-3530 GCA_041586695.1 Thauera sp. | reverse complement strand
CCTCGCGGCCGAGTCCGGACGACTTCACGCCGCCGAACGGCGCCACCTCGGTCGAGATGATCCCGGTGTTGATGCCGACGATGCCGTATTCGAGCGCCGCCGACACGCGCCACACGCGGTTGATGCCTTCGGAATAGAAGTAGGCGGCCAGGCCGAACTCGGTGTCGTTGGCCATGCGGATCGCCTCGGCCTCGTCCGTGAAGCGGAACAGGGGCGCGACCGGGCCGAAGGTCTCCTCGCGCGCGACCTTCATCGCCGGCGTGACGTCGGCGAGAATCGTCGGTTCGAAGAAGGTCCGGCCCAGGGCGTGGCGCTTGCCGCCGGTGACGACGCGGGCGCCCTTGGAAACGGCGTCCTCGATGTGCTCCTCGACCTTCTCGACCGCCTTCATGTCGATCAGCGGGCCCTGCGTCACGCCCTCCTCGACCCCATGGCCGACCTTGAACTTCGCCACCGCCGCGGCCAGCTTCTCGGCGAAGGCGTCGTAGACACCGTCCTGCACCAGCAGCCGGTTCGCGCAAACGCAGGTCTGGCCGGCGTTGCGATACTTGGACGCGAGGGCGCCCTCGATGGCGGCATCGAGATCGGCGTCGTCGAAGACGATGAACGGGGCGTTGCCGCCGAGCTCCAGCGACAGCTTCTTGACCGTCGGCGCGCACTGCGCGGCGAGCTTGACACCGATCTCGGTCGAGCCGGTGAAGGTGAGCTTGCGCACGATCGGGTTCGAGGTCAGTTCGCCGCCGATCTCGTTGGCCGAGCCGGTGACGACGTTGAACACGCCCGGCGGAACGCCGGCGCGCTCGGCAAGCGCGGCCAGCGCCAGCGCGGAATATGGCGTCTGCGTCGCCGGCTTGAGCACCATCGTGCACCCGGCAGCGAGCGCCGGGCCGGCCTTGCGGGTGATCATCGCCGCGGGGAAGTTCCACGGCGTGATCGCCGCGCACACCCCGATCGGCTCCTTGGTGACGACGATGCGCTTGTCCGGCTGGTGGCCGGGGATCACGTCGCCATAGATGCGCTTGCCTTCCTCGGCGAACCATTCGATGAACGAAGCGGCGTAGAGGATCTCGCCGCGGGACTCGGCCAGCGGCTTGCCCTGCTCGGCGGTCATCAGCTGGGCGAGATCCTCCTGGTTGGCGATCAACAGATCGAACCATTTGCGCAGGATGCGCGCGCGGGCGCCGGCGGTCTGAGCGCGCCAGGCCGGCAAGGCCGCGTTGGCTGCCTCGATCGCACGCCGGGTCTCGCCGCCACCCATCTTCGGGATGGTGCCCAGGGTGGCGCCATCGGCCGGGTTGTGCACGGCGATGGTCTCGCCGCTGTCGGCATCGACCCACTGGCCGTTGATGTAGCAGCGAGTACTGAACAGCTCAGCGTTCTTCAGGTTGAGGCTCATCGTTTGTTCTCCGTATGCCATTCGTTTCGGTCGAGGGAAAGAAGCGGCGTTCGATGCGACCGATTGCGCCGCCACCACCGAATCATAGTCCGCATGTCTTTCCGCATCGAATCGCGCGTGTGACCCAGTTTAAGCGCAATATGGCACCCGACAAGGAGCCATTCAAGTCATAACGGGGGGAGCCAATCAGGCGACTGGCAATGGAAATCGGCATCATCGCTGACATCGTTCTGCAGAACCTGCACGGCCAAGACTCGCGGCTGGCCCTGCGGGTACGCCTCTACCTCGCCCTGCGTCAGGCAATCCTCGCGCGCGGCATCCTGCCCGGCACCCGTCTTCCGCCCTCGCGCGCCCTCGCCGTCGAACTCGGCGTGGGGCGAAACACGGTGACCAAGGCCTATGACCAGCTTGCGGTGGAGGGCTATCTCGAGGGTCGGGTCGGATCGGGAACCTATGTCAGCGACGCGCTGCCGGGCGCAGTTGTGCGACCGGAAGTGCCCCGGCGCGCTGCTCCACGGAGCGACATGCTGCTGTCGCGGCGCGGCACCGAGGTTTCCCGCCTGACCAACAGCAGCCGCATCCAGCATGGCGCCTTCATGCCCGGCATCCCCGATGTCGAGCACTTCCCCTTCCACGTCTGGCGGCGGCTGGTGGCGAAGTACATTCATCCGCGCGAGTCGCATCTGCTGCAGCATGCGGTGGGCGGCTTCGGCCCGCTGCGCGCCACCCTGGCGGAATACCTGCGCTCGAGCCGGCTGGTGTCCTGCGATCCGAAGCAGATCCTGATCTTCAACGGCACCCACCAGGCGGTGGACCTGTGCGCCCGCATGCTGTGCGACCAGGGCGACCGCGTGTGGATGGAAGAGCCGGGCTACTGGGGCGTGCGCACGGTGCTGCGCGCCGCCGGACTCGACACCGTGCCGATCCCGCTCGACGACAAGGGCATCGCCCCGAGCACGGAGCACTGGAAGCAACCGCCGAAGCTCATCTTCGTCTCGCCCTCCAGCCAGTACCCCACCGGCACCGTGCTGGCGCTGGAACGCCGGCTCGAACTGATCCAGCAGGCACAGCGCAACGATGCCTGGATCATCGAGGACGACTACGACAACGAGCTGCGCTATCACGGCAATCCGGTCGCCTCGATGTTCGGCCTCGCTGGCGCGCGCCGGGTGATCTATCTGGGCACCTTCAGCAAGGTCATGTTTCCCGGGCTGAGGATTTCCTACCTGGTGGTTCCGCCCGAGCTCGCCGACAGCTTCACCGTGGGCAACACCGAGCTCTACCGCGAGGGCCGCCTCACCGATCAGGCCGCGCTCGCGGAGTTCATCGCCGAAGGACACTTCTCCGCCCACATCAAGCGCATGCGCAACATTTATCGCGAGCGCCGCGACACCCTGCAGTCTGCGCTCGAATCCCGTCTCGGCGGGGCAATCACCCGCTCCGGCGGGCACGCCGGCATCCACCTGTTGTATCGCTTCGATGCGCCGGTCGACGATGCGCGGATCGCCGAAACGGCGCTGTCCCGCGGCGTGGTCGTGCGTCCGCTGTCGCTCTATTACATCCGCCCGCAGCAGGCGAGGCCGGGGATGAACCTCGGCTACGCCAGCGTCCCGGTCGAGCGCATCCGCCCCGCGGTCGATGTCCTCGCGCGCGTCGTCGAGGACGCGATCGGGAAAGCCGCCGCCGAGTAAGCCGCCGAGATACGAAAAAGCCCGGCACGAGGCCGGGCTTTGCACATCAGCGCGACGGGCGATGACTTACATCATGCCGAGCGCCTTGGGCAGGAAGGTCGAGATGCTCGGGATGTAGGTGACCAGGATCAGGAACACCAGCATCGTGTAGAGCCAGGGAAGCACGGCCTTGGTCATCTCCGTCATGCCCTGGTTGGTGATGCCGCTGGCGACGAACAGGTTCAGGCCCACCGGCGGCGTGATCATGCCGATCTCCATGTTCACCGTGATGATGATGCCGAAGTGGATCGGATCGATGCCGAGCGCCACCGCCACCGGGAACAGAATCGGCGCCAGGATCAGGATGATCGACGACGGCTCCATGATGTTACCGGCGAGCAGCAACAGGATGTTCACCACCACCAGGAAGCCGACCGGGCCCAGGCCGCTGGCGACGATCGCCT
>JBFGZP010000338.1:0-3538 GCA_041586695.1 Thauera sp. | reverse complement strand
GTCCAAGGCGCGCCTCAGGCCTGCTTCGGCCGGATCGCGCTCTTGGGCCGGAAGGCCTTGATCACGGCCTCGTCGGTCTCCACGTAGGGCCCGCCGACGAGGTCGATGCAGTACGGGATGGCGGCGAAGATGCCGACATGGCTCACCGTGCCGTCGGCCGCACGCACGCCCTCCAGCGTCTCGCGGATCGACTTCGGCTGGCCTGGCAGGTTCACGATCAGGCTCTTGCCGCGGATCACCGCGACCTGGCGCGACAGGATCGCGGTCGGCACGAAGTTCAGGCTGATGCGACGCATCTCCTCGCCGAAGCCGGGCATCTCCTTGTCGGCCACGGCCAGGGTCGCCTCCGGAGTCAGGTCACGCGGGGCCGGGCCGGTGCCGCCGGTGGTGAGGATCAGCGCGCAGCCGGCGCTGTCGGCGAGCTCGCACAGGGTGCGCTCGATGGTCGGGCGATCGTCCGGGATGAGCCGAGTCTCGGTGCTGAACGGCGAGCTCAGGGCGCGGCCCAGCCAGTCCTGCAGCGAGGGGATGCCCTGGTCCTGGTAGGTGCCGTCGGAGGCGCGGTCGCTGATCGAAACCAGGCCGATGGTGATGTGTTCGCTCATGACTGCTCCGCTTGTTCGCCGTCGGTGTCGGCGTCGTCACCAGTTTCGTCCGCGGCGGGCGCCCCATCCGCCTCGACGGCCTCTTCGAGGTCGCGCAGGACGCGGAAGATCTCGCGGAAGGCCTTCGGCGGCTTGCCCGCCTCGCGTTCCTTGAGCGCATTGCGCCGCAGGGTGCGCAGGTATTGCAGGTCTGCGCCGGGCCAGGTTTCGGCGATGGTGCCGATCACCTGTTCGTCGTCGAGCAGTTCGAGGCGCGTGCGCTCGAGCCGGTGCTGCTTCGCCACCTCGGCCGCGGAGTTGCCGTTGAAGATGTCGAGCTGGGCCTGGATGGGTTCGGGGTCGACCTTGCGCATGAGCTTGCCGATGTACTGCATCTGGCGGCGCCGCGCTTCCATCTTGAAGCCCTGCGCGGCACGCACGGCTTCATAGAGCGCATCGGGCAGCGGCACCTTGCGCAGCCGCTCGGAAGACAGGGCGACCAGTTGCTCGCCGAGGTCCTGCAGCGCGTGCATCTCGCGCTTGCGGCTGCTCTTGCTCGGTGGCTCGAAACTGTCTTCCTCTTCGGCCGGGGCGTCGTGCGGGCGGTTTCGTGAGTCGGAATGCATTGCTCGATGGGAGGCTGGCGGGATCGGGGTAAGATTATAGCCTTTGCCAGACTCCCTCCCGCCCATGTCCGCTCAAGGCTTCTCCTTCTCCCAGGCGCACCTGCGCGAAATCGCCACCGACATCCTCAAGTACGCGAAGAAGCACGGTGCCTCGGCGTGCGAGACCGACGTCTCCGAAGGCTTCGGCCAGTCGGTCGCGGTGCGCAAGGGCGAGGTCGAGACGATCGAGTACAACCGCGACAAGGGCGTCGGCGTCACCGTCTATCTCGGACAGCAGCGCGGCTACGCCAGTACTTCGGACTTTTCCAGGGCTGCGCTGAAGTCGACCGTCGACGCCGCGCTGTCGATCGCGCGCTTCACCGCGCCCGACCCCTGCGCCGGCCTCGCCGACGCCGAGCTGATGGCGAAGGACTGCCCCGACCTCGACCTGTTCCATCCGTGGGCCATCGGCATCGACGAGGCGATCGCCCTCGCCCGCCGCTGCGAGGACGCGGCCTTCGCGGTGAGCCCCAAGATCAGCAACACGGAGGGCGCGAACACCTCCATCCAGCAGTCGCACTTCATCTCAGCCAACAGCCTCGGCTTCATCGGCGGCTACGCCACCACCCGCCACGGCCTGTCGTGCTCGGTGATCGCCGGCGAGGGCGACCGCATGCAGCGCGAGTACTGGTACGACTCGCGTCGCGACGCCGCCGACATGATGTCGCCCGAAGAGATCGGCCGCCACGCCGGCGAGCGCGCCATCGCGCGACTCGGAGCGAAGAAGATCCGCACCTGCGAGGTGCCGGTGATCTTCGAGGCGCCGCTGGCGGTGACCCTGCTCGGCAATTTCGTCCAGGCGGTCAGCGGCGGCTCACTCTACCGCAAGTCCAGTTTCCTGCTCGACAGCCTCGGCCAGGCGGTGTTCTCGCCGGCGGTGAGCATCTCCGAGCGCCCGCACCTGCCCAAGGCCTTCGGTTCCAGCCCCTTCGACGGCGACGGCGTGGCCACCCGCGACCGCGAGGTGGTCATCGACGGCGTGCTGCAGGGCTACTTCCTGTCCACGTATTCCGCGCGCAAGCTCGGCATGCAGACCACCGCCAACGCCGGCGGCTCGCACAACCTGCGGGTGATGTCGGGCGAGGCCGACCTGGCCGGCCTGATCCGGCAGATGGATCGTGGTCTGCTCGTCACCGAATTGCTCGGCCATGGCGTAAACTACGTCACGGGCGACTACTCGCGCGGCGCGGCCGGCTTCTGGGTGGAAAAGGGCAAGATCAAGCACGCGGTCGAGGAAGTGACGATCGCCGGCAACCTGCGCGACATGTTCCTCGGCATCGTCGCCATCGGCAACGACGCCCTGCCGCGCGGGGCCAAGCATTGCGGCTCGGTGCTGATCGACAGGATGAAGGTTGCAGGGCGCTGATGGGGCCTTTCCCACGCTTTCGAACCGGGTCCGCAGCGGGCGGACATCGATCACGACTTCTCGTGAAAATCAGGCCGAATTAGGGTTTTCCGCGTTTTGCGCGCCGGACTCGATCCCTATAATCGGGACCGCCGCGATAACGCGCCGCAACAACAACTTTGCAAGAGCCAGGAGGAAACGTGGAACGTCGTAAATTCATCAAGAGTGCAGGTATCGCCGGGATTCTGGCCGCAGGTACGGCGCCCGCCATCGTCCGCGCCCAGGAACAGATCCGCTGGCGCATCGCCTCGAGCTTCCCCAAGGCGCTCGACACCATCTACGGTGGCGCCGAGGTTTTCGCCAAGAACGTCTCCGACGCAACCGGCGGCAAGTTCAACATCACGGTACACGCAGGCGGCGAACTCGTTCCCGCCTTCGGTGTGGTCGACGCCGTGCAACAGGGCACGGTCGAGTGCGCGCACACCGCGCCCTACTACTTCTTCGGCAAGGACGAGACCTTCGCCTTCGACTGCGCCATTCCCTTCGGCATGAACTCCCGCAGCATCACGGCGTGGATGTATCAGGGCAACGGCCTGAAGCTGATGCGCGAGTTCTACGCCCAGTTCAACATCGTCAACTTCCCGCTCGGCAACACCGGCGCGCAGATGGGTGGCTGGTACCGCAAGGAGATCAAGTCGGTCAGCGACATCAACGGCCTGAAGATGCGCATCGGCGGCTTCGGCGGCCGCGTGCTGGCCCGCATCGGTGGTGTGCCGCAGAACATCCCCGGCGGCGAGATCTATCAGTCGCTGGAGAAGGGCACGATCGACGCGACCGAGTGGATCGGACCGTACGACGACCTCAAGCTCGGCTTCCACAAGGTTGCCCCCCAGTACTACTTCCCGGGCTGGTGGGAAGGCGGCGCGCAGCTGTCGCTGTACATC
>JBFGZP010000337.1:0-3547 GCA_041586695.1 Thauera sp. | reverse complement strand
GTTCGAGCTCGCCCCCCACCGGCACGCCGCGCGACAGCCGGCTTACTTTAAGGCCGCGTGCAACCAGCAGCGTCGATATGGTGTGGGCGGTCGCCTCGCCTTCGTTGGTGTAGTTGGTGGCGAGAATGACCTCCTCCACCGCGCTGTCGGCGGCGCGGGCGATCAGCTTGTCGAGCTTGAGCTCGCGCGGCCCGATGCCGTCGAGCGGCGACAGACGCCCCATCAGCACGTAATAGAGGCCGTTGTAGGACTGCGTCTGCTCGATCATCGCCAGATCGGCCGGCATCTCCACCACGCACAACTGCGCGGCGTCGCGCCGGGGGTTGGCGCAGCGCTGGCAGATCGCGTCTTCGGTGAAGGTATTGCAGCGTTCGCAGTGCCGCAGCACCGCCAGCGCATGCGACAGCGCGCTCGCCAGCCGCCCTGCGCCGCGCTGGTCACGCTGCAGCAGGTGGTAGGCCATGCGCTGGGCCGACTTCGGCCCGACGCCCGGCAGGCAGCGCAAGGCCTCGATCAGCTCGTCTAGGCTCGACGGCGTCATCGGCGCTCCGCGCTCAGAACGGCAGCTTCATGCCGGGCGGCAGGTTCAGGCCGGCGCTGAAGCCCGACATTTTCTCCTGAGTGGTGGTCTCGACCTTGCGCACCGCGTCGTTGAGGGCCGCGGCGACGAGGTCCTCGAGCATTTCCTTGTCGTCCATCACGGATTCGTCGATGTGGACCCGACGCACGTCGTATTTGCAGGTCATCTGGACCTTGACCATGCCGGCGCCGGCCTGGCCCTCGACCTCGATGCTGGCGAGCTGATCCTGCACCTTCTTCATGTTTTCCTGCATCTGCTGGGCCTGCTTCATCAGGCCGGCAATACCGCCTTTCATCATGGTGATGTCTCCGCGAGAGAATTGAGAGAGTGGAAGGAAATCGGGGAAAGCGGCCTCAGACCGGCCTGACGCTGGCTTCGAGCAGCGTCGCATCGAAGCGTTCGATCAGTTCGCGCACGAAGGGGTCGCCCTCCAGCGCGGCCACGGCCTCGGCGTGGCGCACCCGGCGCTCGGCCTCGTCGGCCTGGGCCGGGGTTTCGCCGGCGATGTCGCCGACCTCGATCTTCAGCCGGATCGGCTCGCCGGCGGCCGCCGAGAGCAACTCCTGCAGGCGCTCGGCCGCGTTGCGGTTCATGTCGAACAGGTGGCGGTGGGCCGACGACAGGCGCAGCTTCAAATCGCCGCCCTGCAGCCCCATCCACTCGCAATGCTGCGCGAGCTCGCGCACCAGTCCGCCGAGCGCGAGGGCTCGAACCAGCCCGCGCCAGTCGCCCGCAGCCAGCAGGGGGCCGATCTCGCCGGCTGCCGCCGGGGGCCGGAAATCCGCTTCGGCAGGCGCTGCGGGCGCCTCTGCCTGTGTTGCACGAGCCTTCCTGGTGGCGGGCACCGGCCTGGGCGGCGGCGCATCGTCCTCATTCCACGCCTCGGGCGCCGCGTCAGACGAATCCTGGCCGGCGAATGCCTCGGGCGGCAGGTCCTCCCAGGGCGCGACGTCGCGCGGCGCAGCCGGGCGGGGCACCTGCGGCTCGGCTTTCGGCTCGGCCACGGCTACCGGCGCGGCGACGGCCTGGCTTGCCGCCCCCGGTTGGGGGGCCATCACCGGCGCAGGTGCCGCCTGCGCGGGCGCTGCAGCAGGGACGGGACGCGCACGCCCCGCTCCGCCACCGCCGCCCTGGCCCGGCGCACCCAGCGCCAGCGGCTGCTCCGGCCTGAACGCATGCAGGCGCAGCAGGGTCATGGTGAAACCGGTGTATTCGTCCGGCGCCAGCGAGAGCTCGTCGCGGCCGTGAACCGCGATCTGGTAGGCGAGCTGCAGGTACTCCGCATCGAAACGTTCGACGTAGGCCGAAATCCGCGCCCGTTCCGCTTCGTCCGCGATCGCCGCCGGCGCGTATTGCGCCAAAGCGATGCGATGCACCAGGGTCGCCAGCGACTGCAGCGCAGCGTCGAACGACAGGCTGCGCGCCTCCATGCCGTCGGCCACCGCCAGCAGCGCCTGCACGTCGGCTGCGGCCAGCCCGTCGAGCACGCCATACAGGTGATCCTCACCCACCGTGCCCAACATTTGGGTGACCTGTTCCTCCTCCACCTTGCCCGCGCCGTGCGCGATCGCCTGGTCGAGCAGGGACAATGCATCGCGCATCGACCCGCCGGCAGCCTTCGCCAGATGGCGCAATGCACCCGGCTCGAAGACCACATCCTCGGCCTCGAGGATGCGCGTGAGGTGGTCGACGATATGCCCCTGCGGCATCTGCTTGAGGTTGAACTGCAGGCAGCGAGACAACACCGTCACCGGGATCTTCTGCGGATCGGTGGTGGCGAGAATGAATTTGACGTGCTCGGGCGGTTCTTCGAGCGTCTTCAGCATGGCGTTGAAGGCGTGGCCGGTGAGCATATGCACTTCGTCGATCATGTAGACCTTGAAGCGCCCCTGCACCGGCGCGTACACGGCCTTGTCGAGCAGCGAGGCCATGTCGTCGACGCCGCGATTGGATGCCGCGTCCATTTCCACGTAGTCGGGGAAACGATCGGCGTCGATCGCCCGGCAGGCGTCGCAGACGCCGCAGGGTTCGGCGGTGATGCCGGTTTCGCAATTGAGCGCCTTCGCCAGGATGCGGCTGATCGTGGTCTTGCCCACGCCACGGGTGCCGGTAAACAGCCACGCGTGATGCAGCCTGCCGGTCGCGAGCGCATGCGACAGCGCGCGGACGACGTGCTCCTGACCGACCAGCGTGCCGAAGGATTTCGGCCGCCATTTGCGTGCGAGAACCTGATAGCTCATGGCACGCGATTCTAGCAGAGGCGCCGCCGCCGCCCGGCGCGATAAGCCCCGTCGATAAATGCTAATGAACGATCAAAATTGAAATATCAATTCACTGAAACTATTTCAAACCGGGTTCCAGGGCGGATTTTCGGTTGGGAACCTCCCGCCGGACACGGAGTATCGAACATGGAGTGGAGCGCATTCGACGACCACGACCTTGTCGACAGCCATTGTGCGGTCTGCGCCGGACGGGCCATCGCGGCCGGAGCGCTTACGCGGCACCGCCTCGGGAATCGCGCTCCGAGCAGACGAGGAGCGCAGCTCGAGAGAATGCCCGAGTCGCAACGCCGGTCCGCGCGCCGAGGGCACCGCAAGCGAAAACCCGTTGTCTATATTCGGACGACCGCGTCGGGACGGGTTGCGCAACACGCGCCGTCCGCCCGCCAACGACAAAACCGCCTCAACCACTGGCAAGGCACGGGGGCAAGGATGGAACAGGCACACTACGACAGCTCATCGACCACGCACCGGCCGGCAGCCCGGACGCTGCGCTCGTTGCGTCCCCTTCGCCGAGGCGCGGCCGCGACGCAGGCGCTCGCGGGCCTGCTCGGCCAGGCCGACATCCGGGTAGACGGCAAGCGGCCGTGGGACATGCTCATCCATCACCCGCACACGGCCGAGCGCATCCTCGCCCGTGGCAGTCTCGGCATGGGCGAGAGCTACATGGAAGGATGGTGGGATTGCG
>JBFGZP010000336.1:0-3551 GCA_041586695.1 Thauera sp. | reverse complement strand
GGGTGGAAAAGCCGGTGATGCCCTGCCCGATCGTGCAGCCCAGCGCGGTGACGCCGCCGAAGCCCATCAGCAGGCCGCCGACCATGTGGCGGCCGAGGTCGCCGGCGTCGCGGAAGCTCTCGACGCGGAAACGTCCGCTGATGATCGCGTACAGGCCCGAGCCGGCGATGACGCCGAGGGCACTGGCGATGCCGAAGGTGACGACGCGGCTGACATCGCTCCACAGCAGGAACAGTTCCAGCGTGAACGCCAGCGGGGCGACGAAGGTGAGCGATTCGGCGCGGCCGCTGTTGGTGCCGATGAAGGCTTCTTCCAGCGTTTCCGGATGCTCGGCCACGTAGCCGAGGTGACCGGTCACGTACCAGCCGGCGACAGTGAGGGCGCCTATGACGATGCCGCCCAGCAGCACGTCCGCGTTGCGTGCCTCGCGACGGGCCAGCGCCGCCAGCAGCAGGCCGCCGCCGATGATGCCGGCGGCGGCCAGCACGGCGGTGTCCGGCGCGAGGCCGGCCGCGGCGAGGAAGGCGGGCAGGTGCTGGCCGTGCGACAGCTCGGTTGAGACCGGATCGAGATAGCCCGCCCGCCACACGCCGAACAGGCCACGCAGCGTCATCGAGGCGCCGATCGCGAGGAAGACGAACACCACCAGCGACTTGAGGTTGCCGCCGCCGATGCGGATCAGCGTCTTGCTGCCGCAACCGGACGACAAGGTCATACCGACGCCGAAGCAGGTGCCGCCGACGATATGCGACAGCCAGATCAGGCGGTTGCCGGTGTAGATGGACTTGGTGACGTCGAATGCACCGGCCAGCTGCAGCGTGGCGGTGCCGAGGATGGCTACGGCGATGGCCAGCATCCACATCCGCATGCGGTTCCAGTCGCCCATGTTGACGATGTCCGACACCGCGCCGAGGGTGCAGAAATGGGTCTTGTTGCCGACGATGCCGAAGACGGCGCCGAGGGCGAAGGCGAGGCCGACGATGGTGGAGGCGGAGACCAGGGGTTCTTCCATGTGCGGCTGTGGGTCCGTTGTGAGGCGTCGCCCGCGATTCTATTGGAAAAGCCGTACTCAGGCGCTGCGCGGCAGGTAGGGAGTCGGGTCGGCGACGCCGGCGGCGGCAAAGCCGGCGGTACGCAGCCGGCAGGCATCGCAGCGTCCGCAGGCACGCCCGGCGTCGTCGGCCTGGTAACAGGAGACGGTGAGGCCGTAATCCACGCCGAGGCCGACGCCACGGTGGATGATGTCGCCCTTGGACAGCTTCATCAGGGGCGCGTGAATGCGCAGCTGGTGGCCTTCGACGCCGGCCTTGGTGGCGAGGTTGGCCATGGCCTCGAAGGCGGCGATGAATTCCGGTCGGCAGTCGGGGTAACCGGAGTAGTCCACCGCGTTCACGCCGACGAAGATGTCGCGTGCATCGAGTACCTCGGCCCAGGCGAGCGCGATCGACAGCATCACGGTATTGCGCGCCGGCACGTAGGTCACCGGAATGCCGTCGTTGTCGGCGTCTTCCGGGACGGCGATCGACGGGTCGGTGAGGGCCGAGCCGCCGAACTGGCCGAGCTCGACGCGGGCGAGGCGGTGCTCGATCGCGCCATGCGCGGCGGCCACCCGGCCGGCGGCGGTGAGCTCGGCGGCGTGGCGCTGGCCGTAGGCAACCGACAGCGCGTAGGCGTCGAAGCCCATGTCGCGGGCGATGGCGAGGCAGGTGGCGGAGTCGAGGCCGCCGGAGAGCAGGACGACGGCGCGTTTGGTGTCGGTCATGAATTCGGGTCCGGAAACGGGCGAGCCGCATGCGCGGCCTGCGCCGACGGTGTCAACGCCCGCGGGCGTCGTTCCACAGTACCTTGTGCAGTTGCACCTGGAAGCGCACCGGCAGGCGGTCGCGAACGATCCATTCGGCAAGCTGCGCGGGGTCGAGGCTGCCGGCCACCGGTGACAGCAACACGCCACAGCGGCGGGCGAGGTCGTGCTCGGCGATCTGCTGCTTTGCCCAGACGTAATCGGCTTCGTCGGCGAGGACGATCTTGATCTCGTCGTGTGCACCGAGGTGGGCGAGGTTGTCGAAGCGGTTCTTGTCGACCTCGCCCGAAGCGGGGGCCTTGAGGTCCATCACCCGCGACACGCGCGGGTCGACCGCGGCGACATCGAGAGCCCCGCTGGTTTCGAGCGAAACCGAATAGCCGGCATCGCACAGGGCGCGGAGCAGGTCGAGGCAGGCCCTCTGCGCGAGCGGTTCGCCGCCGGTCACGCAGACGTGATGCAGGCCGTGGCTCGCGACCTCGTCGAGCACGGACGCCAGGCTGCGCGATTCGCCGCCGGTGAAGGCGTAGGCGGTGTCGCACCAGGTGCAGCGCAGCGGGCAGCCGGTGAGGCGCACGAATACGGTCGGCAGGCCGACCCGGCCGGACTCGCCCTGCACCGAGGCGAAGATCTCGGTGAGACGCAATCTGACGGCGGGGGCCGCCGTCGGGGCCGACGCGCCCATCTTTTCAGCGCGCGCCGAGGCGCTGCTTGGCGACCTGTGCGGCATTGCTCTGCGGATAACGCTCGGTCAGCGCCTGCAGTGTGCGACGCGAGACGCCCGCTTCGCCCATCGCCTGCTGGCTGTTGGCCAGGCCGAGCATGGCGTCGGGCGCGACAGCGTCGTTCGGCCACTTGTTCAGCACGGTGTTGAAGTGGCGCGTGGCGGCGGCGACATCCTTGGCCTGCAGGGCCGCGTTGCCCGCCCAGAAGTGGGCGCCCGGCGCGAAGCTGCTGGCCGGGTACTTGCCCACGAAGGCGTCGAACGCGGTGAGGGCCTCGCCGTGCTTGCCGTCCTTGAGCAGATTCAGTGCATTCTCGTAATCGGCCGATTCGGCGGCCGGATCGGCGGCGGCTTGCGCTGCCGCCGGGTTGGTCTCGAGCTGGCGCATGCGGTTGTCCAGGTCGACGTAAAAATCGCGCTGCCGCCCCTTGAGCGTCTCCACTTCGTTCGTCAGCAGTTCGACCTGTCCGCGAAGGCGTGCAATCTCGCCGCGCAGCTGTTCGTTCTGATTGGCGAGCTCGAGTTGTCCGCGGCTGGTGGTTTCCAGTCGGTTCTCGAGATCCAGGCGGAGATTCATGATCTCCCTGCGCGCCTCGGCGTCATCGAACAGACCCGCTTGCGCGGGTCCGGCCAATGACAGTGAGAGCAGCGCCGCCAGTGGCAGCAGGCGCTTCATCTCAGAACTCGCCCGAGTAGAGCATGTCGCCGCGACGGTTCTCCGAGAAGCAGGATTCGGAGGTATCTTCGCAACGCGGCTTTTCCTCGCCGAGGCTGACGGATTCGATCTGGGCATCGCGCGCGCCCAGCAGCGTCAGGGCCTGGCGGACCACGTCGGCACGCTTCTGACCCAGCGCGAGGTTGTATTCGCGGCTGCCGCGCTCGTCCGTATTGCCCTGGATGAGCATCTTCATCTGCGGGTTCTGCACCAGGAAGCGGGCATGCGCTTCCACCAGCGCCTTGGCTTCGGGCTTGATCACGTAGCTGTCGAAGTCGAAGAACACGCTGCGCTTGGACAGGATGTTGTTC
>JBFGZP010000335.1:0-3556 GCA_041586695.1 Thauera sp. | reverse complement strand
GTCTCGGCGTCGGTGCGCCAGGCGCGCTCGTTTTCGAGCATCAACTGACTGACCGACAGACCCTTGTCGCGACAAAGTGCGAGCAACTCGTCGCCACTCCTGAAGCGATGCGTCAGCGGGGTACGGTCGGGCACGATACGGTCGGCGCCGGCGGCCGCCTCATCCACGACAAAACCACCGCCGACCGAGTAGTACACTTTGCTGACGACCAGTTCGCCGCCGGCATCAAAGGCGCTGATGCGCATCCCGTTCGGATGAAACGGGAGCGACTGGCGGCGATGCATCACGAGATGGTCGCGCTCGATGAATTCGATCGGATGCACGCCTGCCAGGGCGAGGCGACCTTCACTGCGGATGCGCGCGAGCTTCGCCTCGATTTGCTCCGGGTCGACCAGATCCGGGGCTTCGCCCTCGAGTCCGAGCAGCACCGCCTTGTCGCTGCCGTGCCCCTTGCCGGTTGCGCCTAGCGAACCAAACAGTTCCGCCTTGACGTTTGCGACACGCCCGAGCACACCGGCCTGCTGCAGGCCATCCGCAAAGACCTGCGCCGCGCGCATCGGCCCCACGGTATGCGAGGACGACGGGCCGATGCCGATCTTGAAGAGGTCAAATACGCTGATGGCCATGACGGGTCTCCGATTCAGCGGCCGTACACCGGGTGGCGCGCGCACACTTCGGCGACCTTGCCGCGCACCGCTTCGATCACCGCCGGGTTCTCGATATCGTCGAGAATGTCGCAGATCCAGCCGGCGAGCGCGGTCACGTCGGCCACGCCGAAGCCGCGCGTGGTGACCGCCGGGGTGCCGATGCGGATGCCGCTGGTCACGAATGGCGACTGCGGATCGTTGGGCACGGTATTCATGTTGACGGTGATGTGTGCCGAGCCGAGCGCCGCGTCGGCGGCCTTGCCGGTCATGCCCTTGGCGATCAGGTCGACCAGGAACAGGTGGTCATCGGTACCGCCCGAGACGATCTTGTAGCCACGCGTGACGAACACATCGGCCATGGCGCGGGCGTTGGCGATCACCTGCTGCTGGTATTCCTTGAACGCCGGCTCCAGCGCTTCCTTGAAGGCCACGGCCTTGGCCGCGATGACATGCATCAACGGGCCGCCCTGGGTGCCGGGGAAAACCATCGAGGCGATCTTCTTCTGGATGTCCGCGTTGGCGCGGCCGAGGATGATGCCGCCGCGCGGGCCGCGCAGGGTCTTGTGCGTGGTGCTGGTGACGATGTCGGCGTAGGGCAGCGGGCTCGGATACAGTCCGACCGCGATCAGACCGGCGACGTGGGCCATATCGACAAACAACAACGCACCGACCTTGTCCGCAATCGCGCGGAAACGCGGAAAGTCGAGGTGTCGCGCGTAGGCCGAGAAGCCGGCGACGATCATCTTCGGCTGGCACTCGAGCGCCTGGGCTTCAAGGGCGTCGTAGTCGATCACGCCCTCGTCGGTCACGCCGTACTGCACGGCGTTGAAGATCTTGCCGGAAAAATTCACCTTGGCGCCGTGGGTCAGGTGGCCGCCGTGGGCAAGGCTCATGCCGAGAATGGTATCGCCCGGCTTGATCATCGCGAGGTACACCGCGGCGTTCGCCTGCGAACCGGAGTGCGGCTGCACGTTCGCCCAGTCGGCGCCGAACAGTTGCTTGACGCGGTCGATGGCGAGCTGCTCGACCACGTCGACATGCTCGCAGCCGCCGTAGTAACGCTTGCCCGGATAGCCTTCGGCGTACTTGTTGGTCAGCACCGTGCCCTGCGCCTGCATCACACGCGGGCTGGCGTAGTTTTCCGAAGCGATGAGCTCGATATGGTCTTCCTGGCGCTGGCGCTCGCCTTCGATGGCGCTCCAGAGCTGGGGGTCGAAATCACCGATCTGCATTGTCTTGTCGAACATGGGTATTCCTTGAAAATTTGGAGGTTGAAGCCGGCGGGACGACATGCGCCCCGCCCTTCGATCATTGCGTACCAATCCGATTTTCAATGCGTCGGGCGGACGGCGCCTTGCATGCCGCCCGTTGCCGCGCGGGCAGTCGGGTACTCGGCGGTGTTCAGGGGGGCGCACTGTCCTCCAGCGTGATGTCCACCATCAACTCATTGGCGAGCGCCTCCAGCGCCGTCTTCAGCGCGGCCGGTTGTGCGGCGGCCGGAATGTGCACGTCGATCCGCGCGCGGAACAGCGGCTCACCACTGAACGAGGCGCTTTCACAATCGGTGTCGAGCTTGTCGATGCTGGCGCCGTTGCGTGCCAGCACGGCCGAGATCTCGCGCACGATGCCCGGTCGGTCGTGACCGACCAGCTCGACTTTCATGCCGCAGCCCACCTTCGCCACCGCGGGCGCCGCAGCCTGCTCCATGACCAGGCGCAGCCCTTCCGCTTCGAGTTCGAGCAAGGTGGCCTTCAGCTTCGCGGCGCCGGCTTCGGCGACTTCGAGCCGCACGATGCCGGCGAACTGCCCGGCCAGCTGCGCCATGCTGCTTTCCATCCAGCTCGCACCATGTGCAGCGGCGCGTGACGCGATTGCGCTCACAAGACCCGGGCGATCCGGGCCGATGACCGTCACGACAAATGAGACATTCATGATGGCTCGCTCCTCAGGTCTGCTCGTATTCGGACATCGGCGGGCATGCGCACACCAGATTGCGGTCGCCGTAGACGTTGTCGACGCGGCCGACCGGCGGCCAGTACTTGCCGCTGCGCAGGCTCGCGAGTGGGAAGACCGCCTGCTCGCGGCTGTAGGCATGCGTCCATTCGCCGGCGATCGCGGCTGCGGTGTGGGGGGCGTTCGCGAGCGGGTTGTCCCTGGCGTCGAACTCACCGTTGCCGACCTTCGCGATCTCTTCGCGGATCGCGATCATGGCGTCGCAGAAGCGGTCGAGTTCGGCTTTGGATTCGCTCTCGGTCGGCTCGATCATCAGCGTCCCAGGCACCGGGAAGGACATCGTCGGGGCGTGGAAACCGAAATCGATCAGGCGTTTGGCGACGTCATCGACGGTCACTCCCGTGCTGTCTTTCAACGGGCGCAGATCGAGGATGCACTCATGCGCGACCATGCCGTTCTCGCCCTCGTACAGCACCGGGTAATGCGGCGCGAGACGGCGAGCAATGTAGTTGGCGTTGAGGATCGCCATCACGCTCGCATGACGCAGACCGTCGCGCCCCATCAGCGTGATGTAGGTCCAGGTGATCGGCAGGATGCTGGCGCTGCCCCACGGGGCCGCCGCGACGGCGCCGATCCCCTTCAGGCCGGTGACGGCATGCCCCGGCAGGAAGGGCGCGAGATGTGACTTCACCCCGATCGGGCCCACGCCCGGTCCGCCGCCGCCGTGCGGGATGCAGAAGGTCTTGTGCAGGTTCAGGTGCGAGACGTCGCCGCCGAACAGACCCGGCCCGCACAGGCCGACCATGGCGTTCATGTTGGCGCCATCGATATACACCTGACCGCCGTGGGCGTGGATGATCTCGCTGATCTCGCGGATGGAGGTCTCGAACACGCCGTGCGTCGAGGGGTAGGTGATCATCAGCGCCGCCAGCTTGTCGCGGTGCTGCTCGGCCTTG
>JBFGZP010000334.1:0-3557 GCA_041586695.1 Thauera sp. | reverse complement strand
AGTTCGACCGCGGCTACCTGTCGCCCTACTTCATCAACAACCCGGACAAGCAGGTCGCCATCCTGGAGAACCCGTATGTCCTGCTGTTCGACAAGAAGATCTCCAACATTCGCGACCTGCTGCCGGTGCTGGAGCAGGTGGCCAAGGCCGGCCGTCCGCTGCTGATCATCGCCGAAGACGTGGAAGGCGAAGCGCTCGCCACCCTGGTGGTGAACAACATCCGCGGCATCCTGAAGACCTGCTCGGTCAAGGCGCCGGGCTTCGGCGACCGTCGCAAGGCCATGCTCGAAGACATCGCCATCCTGACCGGTGGCCAGGTCATCGCCGAGGAAGTCGGTCTGACCCTGGAGAAGGTCACGCTGGACGACCTGGGTCAGGCCGCCCGCATCGAGATCGGCAAGGAAAACACCATCATCATCGATGGCGCCGGCGAAGGCGATCGCATCGAGGCCCGCGTCAAGCAGGTTCGCGTGCAGATCGAGGAAGCCACCTCCGACTACGACCGCGAGAAGCTTCAGGAACGCGTGGCCAAGCTGGCCGGCGGCGTGGCGGTGATCAAGGTCGGTGCGGCGACCGAAGTCGAGATGAAGGAAAAGAAGGCGCGCGTGGAAGATGCACTGCACGCCACCCGTGCTGCGGTGGAAGAGGGCATCGTCCCCGGTGGCGGTGTCGCGCTGCTGCGCGCCCGCGCCGGCCTGAACGGCCTCAAGGGTGACAACCACGATCAGGACGCCGGCATCAAGATCGTGTTGCGTGCGATGGAGCAGCCGCTGCGCGAAATCGTTGCCAACGCCGGTGCCGAAGCCTCCGTGGTGGTGAACCGCGTGGTCGAAGGCAAGGGCAATTACGGCTACAACGCTGCCACCGGCGAGTACGGCGACATGGTCGAGATGGGCGTGCTGGATCCGACCAAGGTGACCCGCACCGCGCTGCAAAACGCAGCCTCCATCGCCGGCCTGATGTTGACCACCGACTGCATGGTCGGCGAACTGGCCGAGGACAAACCGGCCATGGGCGGCATGCCGGGCGGCATGGGCGGCATGGGCGGTATGGGCGACATGGGCATGGGCATGTAATGTCCGTCGCCGCAGCCTGAGTTCATCCAGGCGAAGACTGATGGCCCCGCTTCGGCGGGGCCATCGTCGTTTACGCCATCGATGCGATGCAGATTGGCCGGATGCGGGCGCGCAGGCCTGCCGCGATGCCGCCTGCGCGGCATGCCACTGCGCGGCGCAGGGTCAGGCGTGGGATAATCCGGGGGTCCGGAAAAAAGCGGCAGGGAGCGACCGCCCGAAGGGCTGGCCGCTCCCTGAAGCGCCGGCCGACAGGGTCGTGGCGCTTCCGATGACCGGACAAAAGGAGAACAGCGGCTTCATCCTAGGTGAAGCCGCTTACACGCAACTTACATTCGGACTCCCATGCGTATCCTGCTCGCCGAAGACGATCGCGTAATTGCCGACGGCATCGGTCGCGCGCTCAGGCGCGGCGGCTGTGCGCTCGATCACGTCGATAACGGCGTCGATGCCGATGCCGCCGTGAGTTCCCAGCCCTACGACCTGCTCATTCTCGACCTCGGCCTGCCGCGGCTGAACGGGATCGAGGTGCTCAAGCGTCTGCGTTCGCGCAAATCGGCGCTGCCGGTGCTGATCCTCACCGCCCAGGACGGGATCGACGATCGCGTGCGCGGGCTCGACGCCGGTGCCGACGATTACCTCACCAAGCCCTTCGCCCTGCCCGAGCTCGAGGCCAGGGTGCGGGCGCTGACCCGGCGCGGTACCGGTCAGCCGCGCTGCATCGAGGTCGGCCAGCTTGCCTACGACCAGGCCGACCGCGTGGTGAAGATCAACGGCCAGGTGGTGGAACTGTCGGCGCGCGAGATCGGCCTGCTCGAAGTGCTGCTGCTGCGCGTGGGGCGGCTGGTGAGCAAGGACCAACTCGTCGATCATCTGTGCGGCTGGGGCGACGAGGTGTCGAGCAACGCGATCGAGGTCTATGTGCACCGCCTGCGCAAGAAGCTCGAGGACAGCGACGTGCGCATCGTCACCGTGCGCGGCCTGGGTTACTGCCTGGAAGCGCCGGATGCTGCGTCGGCTGCGAACGTCTGACAAGTCCGGCGCGGATGCGCGCAAGTCGGGGCCGCCCAATTCCCTGTTCGGTGAGATCCTCGACTGGATGCTCGCGCCATTGCTGTTCCTGTGGCCGATTTCGATCATCGTCACCCACAACGTCGCCGACAACATCGCCAACCAGCCCTACGACCGCGCCCTGGCAGACAGCGTGCGCGCCCTCGCGCGCCTGGTGACGCTCGAGGGAGACCGAATTACCGTACATTTCCCCGCCCCGCCGCGGGCGCTGTTTCGTCCCGACCAGGACGACGTCGTCTACTACCAGGTGGCGGACGAGGGCGGCAGGATGGTTACCGGCGACAGCGAGATCCCGCCTCCCGCCAAGGCGCGCTTCGTGCTCGGCGAAGAGGTCCTGTTCCGCGACGAGGTGATTCATGGCGAGGAAGCGCGGGTGGCCTACCGTTACCTGCGCCCCGAATCTCCCGACAGCGGTCCGCTGGTGCTGGTGCAGGTGGCCGAGACGCGCAACAAGCGCAGCGATCTCGCCTCGCGCGTGGTCACCGGCGTACTGTTGCCGCAGTTCGCCATCATTCCGCTCGCGGTGGTGCTGGTGTGGGTCGGCCTGAGCCGCGATATCGCGCCGCTGAACCGGCTGCAAAGCTTCATCCGTCGGCGCCGACCGACCGACCTGTCGCCGATTGCCCCGGCGAGCGTGCCCGAGGAGGTGCGCCCGCTGATCGTCGCCTTCAACGACATGATGGCCCGGCTCGAGGAGAACCTGCAGGCGCAGCAACGCTTCATCGCCGACGCCGCGCACCAGATGCGCACGCCGCTTACCGGCCTGAAGATGCAGACCGATCTCGCCCTGCACGAGACCGACCCCGAGCAGTTGCGCGCCTCGCTCGCCCACATCGCCGACAGCACCGACAACGCTGCCCACCTGATCAACCAGTTGCTGTCGCTGGCGCGGGCCGAGGCGAGCTTCGAGAAGCTGTACGCAGTGGAGTCGGTCGACCTCGTGAGTGTGGTCCGCGCAGTGGCGCAGGAGCTGTTTCCGCGCGCGCAGGCCAAACACATCGACCTCGGCGTGGAGGGCGGCGAGCCCAGCCTGCTGGTGGAGGGCAACCCGGTGCTGCTGCGCGAGATGATCAAGAACCTGATCGACAACGCAGTGAAGTACACCCCTCGCGGCGGCAGCGTGACGGCGCGCATCCGCGTCGCCGGTTCGCCGGTGCTCGAGGTCGAGGACAGCGGGCCCGGCATCCCCGAGGCCGATCGCGAGCGTGTGTTCGAGCGCTTCTACCGCGTGCTCGGCAGCGGCGTCGATGGCTCCGGCCTCGGCCTGCCGATCGTGCGCGAGATCGCCGAACTGCATCGCGCGACCGTGACCCTCGACGCCAACCCGGCCGGGCAGGGGACGCTCGCCCGCGTGGTCTTCCCGCGCAGCCACCTGCAGCAGCCACCTCCGGTGCACGGCGACTTCTTCACCCT
>JBFGZP010000333.1:0-3600 GCA_041586695.1 Thauera sp. | reverse complement strand
GCGCAAACCCGGCGCGGCCGCGATTGACGCGGCTCGCCGGAACCTCCCCGTGTTGCGCGAGCCGAGGCCGGGCCTCCGTGTCGGGTCGATGCCCAACGGGATGGGGCAAGCGCCGGTGCGCTCGTTGCGCGGCGGCTAGGCCAGTCCCACAATCTGCCTCCTGCCATTCCGCAGCGTTGTGCCAATGGGCCTGTCTCCCGGCGATCTCGATGAAAACGGTCTCGTGGTCGGCATCCCGATCGCGCTCATGACGATGGGTGCCGAGCACGCGGCGACGGCCGCCGCGGCCGGCATCGGCCCCGGGCTGTTGCACCGCGTGGCGACGATGGCCTCGGGCTGCATGGACTCGCTGGCGCACAACGGCGCGGTGATCTCGCTGCTGGCTTCCTGCAAGCTCACCCGCGGCGAATCCTGTGGTTTCATCGCCATGAACACAGTAGTGTTGCCGCTTCTGGCACTCGGTGTCGTGATTGCGCTCGGGACGCTGTTCGGAAGTTTCTGAATGCCTCAAAGCGAAAGAACAAGGAGGAGACAAGACATGCCCATCACCCGTCACCCGATGGCCGCCTCGCTGCGCGCTTCCGATACCGGCAAGGTCGTGTCCGCCCGCGAGGCGGTGCGCCTGATCCGCTCCGGCGATACGGTCGCGACCGGCGGCTTCGTCGGCATCGGCTTCGCCGAGAACATCGCCATCGCCCTCGAGGAGCGCTTTCTGCAAGGCGAGGAGGCCGATATGCACGGCTTCGGCAGTCCGCGCGACCTGACCCTGGTCTATGCTGCCGGCCAGGGCGACGGCAAGGAGCGCGGCCTCAACCATCTGGGTCACGACGGCCTGGTCGCCCGGGTAATCGGCGGCCACTGGGGCTTGGTGCCGAAGCTGCAGAACCTGGCGGTGTCGAATCGCATCGAGGCCTACAACCTGCCTCAGGGGGTCATCTCCCATCTTTTCCGCGACATCGCCGCCGGCAAGCCCGGCACCTTGACCCGGGTCGGGTTGGGCACCTTCGTCGATCCCCGTTTCGGCGGTGGCAAGCTGAACGACAGGACGACCGCGGAGATCGTCCGCCTGATGGAGATCGACGGCGAGGAATACCTGTTCTACAAGGCCTTTCCCATCCACGTCGGGATCATCCGCGGCACCACGGCCGATCCGGACGGCAATGTCACCATGGAGAAGGAGGCCCTGACCCTGGAGGCCCAGGCCATCGCCATGGCGGCGAGGAACTCGGGCGGTATCGTCATCGTCCAGGTCGAGCGCGTGGCCGAGCGCGGTTTCCTCAGCTCTCGCCAGGTCAAGATTCCCGGCGTTCTGGTCGATTGCGTGGTGGTGGCGGAAAAGCCCGAGTACCACATGCAGACCTACGCCGAGCCCTACAGCGCGGCGTTTGCCGGCGAAATTCGCGTGCCGATGTCGGCGGTCGCCCGCATGGGCATGAGCGAGCGCAAGATCATCGCGCGCCGGGCCGCGATGGAGCTGAGGTGCGACGCAGTGGTGAACCTGGGAATCGGCATGCCCGAGGGCGTGGCCGGCGTCGCAGCCGAAGAGCAGGTCATCGACTTGCTCACGCTCACCGCCGAGCCCGGCGTGATCGGTGGCGTGCCCGCCGGCGGCCTGAGCTTCGGCGCCGCGATCAATGCCGAGGCCATCATCGATCAGCCCAGCCAGTTCGACTTCTACGACGGTGGCGGCCTGGATATCGCCTTCCTCGGCCTGGCGCAGGCGGACCGCCAGGGCAACCTCAACGTCTCCCGCTTCGGCCCGCGCCTGGCCGGGGCGGGCGGTTTCATCAACATCTCGCAGAATGCCAAGAAAGTCGTCTTCGTCGGCACGTTCACCGCGGGTGAGCTCAAGATTGCAGTCGAAGACGGCAGGCTGCGCATCGTTCAGGACGGCAAGGCAAGGAAGTTCGTCGACGAGGTGGAGCACCGCACGTTCAGCGGCCCCCAGGCTGCCAAGTGGCACAAGAGCGTGCTCTACGTCACCGAGCGCTGTGTGTTCCGGCTTTGTGACGAGGGCCTGGAACTGATCGAAATCGCGCCGGGCGTCGATCTGCAGAAGGACATCCTCGACCAGATGGATTTCGTGCCGGTCATGAAACGGCCGCCCGTCCTGATGGACGATCGCATCTTCCGCGAGGACCCGATGGGGCTTCGCCGCGAGCTGCTGGAGATGCCGCTCGAGCAGCGCCTGTCATACGACGCAGAGCAGGGCCTGTTCTTCATCAACTTCGAAGGCCTCGCCGTTCGCAGCGAGGCGGACATCGCCCGCATCCGCCAAGCCGTCGATGCCGCCCTGGCCCCGCTGGGTCACAAGGTCGATGCCGTGGTCAATTACGACCGCTTCTCCATCGTGCCGGAACTGGTGGAGGAGTACATCGGCATGGTCAAGGGCCTGATGGAACGCCACTACCGCGACGTCACCCGGTATACGTCGAACACCTTCCTGCGCGTGAAGCTGGGCGCGGCGCTCGAGAGGCAGCAGATCGCGCCGCAGATCTACGACAGCGCCGACGAGGCTGAGGAGAGGCTGCGCAAGGAGCGATGAGCAGGGTTTCCTGCAACCCCGGCCGGCGGTTTTCGGACCGCCACGAGCGGTCGCGAGCCTTGTGTGCGGACTGGTTGCCGCGCTCCTTTGAGGCCTTCCCGGCAGTGCTCCTGGGTCGGCCTGCAATTCATTGGCGATGATCCGCGGAAGGGCGCATGATCGACACTCATATGCCCGGGTCCGCCTTGCGGGCGTTGCGGAAGGAGAGCGTCATGACGAACAGGATCACCATAGCCGCTGCCGATGTCCGGGTAGATGACCACATCTACAACGGCCCCGGCGCCAACGCCCATCCGACCTTTGCATGGGAAACCGTGACCCAGGTCAATCTGGTGGACGGTTTGATCATGTTGACCGCGGGCCGCCTCGATGCCACCAACGGCGAGTTCTGGTTCGAGCCGGACGAATCGGTAACCGTGATTCGCTACCCCAAGGCGGAGCCCGCTGAGTCCTCGACGAAGATCCCTCGCAAGAACGGCCACGGGCATTGAGCTTGCGCGACGCTCAGCCCAGGACGACGGTCTTGTTGCCGTTCAGGAACACCCGCTGCTCGATGTGATAGCGCACCGCCCGTGCGAGCGCCAGGCATTCCATGTCGCGACCGACGGCGAGCAGATCCTCGGGGCGGTGACTGTGCTTCACGCGCTCGACGACCTGCTCGATGATCGGCCCCTCGTCGAGGTCGGTAGTGACGTAATGGGCGGTGGCGCCGATCAGTTTGACGCCGCGCGCATGGGCCTGATGATATGGCTTTGCGCCCTTGAAGCCGGGCAGGAAGGAATGGTGGATGTTGATCGCCCTGCCCTCGAGCGAGGCGCACAGCGCGGGTGACAGGATCTGCATGTAGCGTGCAAGCACGACAAGTTCGGACCCGGTGCTGTCGATCAGCTCGACGATCCGGCGCTCCTGCTCGGCCCGGTTGGCCTTGTCCACCGGCAAGTGGTGGAAGGGCACGCCGGCGGCGGCCGCAAGCGGAGCGAGGTCGGCGTGATTGGAGATGATCGCCGCAATCTCCATGCGCAACTCGCCCATGCGCCAGCGGTAGAGAAGGTCAT
>JBFGZP010000332.1:0-3640 GCA_041586695.1 Thauera sp. | reverse complement strand
TCGAGATCCACTTCCCGAAGCGATTCACCCGCGTCCTCAAGGTATTGCAATGGCTGCCGCGGCGCCTTTATTTTCCCCTCATCCGCCGGGCGACCGGGCTGTAGGATAATGATCGTGACCGACGCAAGAGCTGCGGCCGACCGCCTGGCGCACTTCTACGAGACCCTCACGCCGGCTTCGCTGCCGGCGCTGGGACGCCACTACGCCGCGGATGCGCGCTTCAAGGATCCGTTCAACGAGGTCGCCGGTGTCGAGGCGATCGGGCACATCTTCGCCCACATGTTCGCCACCGTCGAAGCGCCGCGCTTCGTGATCTCGACCCGCATCGTGGACGGCGACCAGGCGATGCTCGGCTGGGACTTCCACCTTCGCCTGCGTGGCCGCGACATCCTCGTCCGCGGCGTCAGCCATGTGCGTTTCGACGGCGGCGGACGGGTGACGTTGCATTGCGACTACTGGGATGCGGCCGGGGAGTTGTACGCCAGGCTGCCGCTTGTCGGTGCGCTGATGCGGCTGCTGCGGCGCCGGCTTTCCGCGGGCGCCGAGCGGGCCTAGAGCCAGCGAAGGGCGCGGACGATCAATGCAGCACCTGGTCGGCGAGTTGAAGAAGCTGGCTGTTGATGTGCAGCCCGGATTCGCGCGCCGCCTGCAGGTTGATGTCGAAGCGAATGCGGCCGGCGCTGAGCTTGAGGCCGATGATGCCACCGAGGCGGATGAAGTCCTCCTGGTCGCTGATCGTCAGTACCGGCCGGCCCGACAGCGGCTGGACGACTGCGTGTACGCCGCGGACGTCGGTCTGGCCGACGAAGGCGAGCAGGCACCGCTCGCGCTGTTCGGGGTTGAGGACGACTCGAATCGTCCGGCCCCGCGTGGTCTTGCCTTGCAGCCCTTCCAGCCGTCCCGCCAGCGGGCGGTTGCCGAACACGCACAGCGTGAGCGTGTTGTCGGCGGCCGCCAGCGCATCCTCGGGCCAGTCGATGAACTTGGTGAAGTTGAGGACGAAGGCCGCCTTGACGGTTTGCTCGTCGATGCCATCGTCGGCATGCGCCGCCGGAGGGCCGGGCAGCAGCACGCACAGCCCGGCGGTCACGGCGAGCATGCGCAGGCATCCGAGAGCAGCGGAGAGGCAGGGGCGCGGCATTGCGGGATCAGAACTGCCAGGTCGCCTTGACGTAGGCGCCGCGCTGGACCTCGGTGAAGGCGGATGCCAGCTGTTCGGTGACGGCCTCCGGATGCCGGCTGTCGAGCAGGTTCTGGCCGATCAGCGCAAGTTCGAAGTCCTTGCGCGGCTTCCACGCCAGGCGCATGTCGAGGCCGTAGTAGGAGGGGATGTTCACGGCGGCCGTGCCGAGAGGGATCGAGGTCTGGCTGACATGGCGCAGCCAGACGTCCAATTGCAGATCGGCGGAAATGTCCCAGGAGGAGCGCAGGGAGACCAGGTGGGTGGGGCTGCTTTCGGAATACTCGGTCGGGCCGGCGGTGTTGCGCAGCGAGATCTTGTACCAGCTGTAGCTCGCCTGCAGGTGCCAGTCCGGCGCCACCCGCCAGTCGGCGCTTGCCTCCGCGCCCTGGCTGTCGGCAGCGCCAAGGTTCGCGATTTCGATCGGCTGGATCAGCTCACCGCGGGCGAAATCGAAGAACGGCATGCCCCCGACGCCCCCGCGCAGGTCGTCGTATCGGTAGCGGAACACCGCGAGGTCGGTAGACAGAGTGGGCGACCAGCGCGTGCGCCAGCCGGCATCGATCGCATCGAGTTGTTCGGCACCGTAGTCCGCGTTGCCCCTTGCGTACGGCACGATGAACTCCGGCCCGGGGCCGCCCGGCGGCGCGATCCTCGTCGCGCGAAGGCGGGTTCTTGCGTCGGATTCGCCGCGCGACGGCGTGCGGCTGGCGCGCGCCACCGACAGCCACAGCCGGTTGGCTTCGTCGGGCATGTGCAGCAGGCGTACGTTGGGCTGGAACTCGTAGCCGGAGTATGCGTTGTGCTCGAGGCGGCTGCCGACGGTCAGCTTCCAGCGGTTCGGCTGCAGCGTGATGTCGTCCTGCACGAAGACGCTGACGAGGTTGGTGTTGCGCCGTTCCGTGGTCAGCGACACATAGGGCGCCACGCCCCTGATGTCGTCGCGGGTGTGGCGGATGCCCGTCCCCCAGACGATGTCATGACCGGAAGTGGTGCCGAGCTGCTGCTGGTATTCGAGGTCGAAGGTGGAGCGACGCCAGTTCCCGATGCCGATGCTCAGCTTCTCGTGCTCGACGTAGCCCTGCAGCGAATGCCGCGTGCCGTCGGTGTCGAGACGTTCCCACAGGCCCAGCAGGTGCGCCGCGTTTGCGCGCGACGTGAAGTCGAGAAGCGGTGGGTCGCCCGCGCTGGCCTGCACGATCTGGTCGCCGGCGTCGCTGTTGATGACGCCGAAATCGACCGAGTAGCGGTCTGCCCCTGCATCGCGGTCTAGCCGCAGACCGGCGCGCTGCGTGCGCAGGAAGTCGCGCGCCGCATCGCCGCCGACAGTGACGGACGGCTCCACATACTGTTGTTCGGCATGGATGCGCAGGTGGGTCGTGGGGTCGATCTCGACGCCCGTGCTGGCGAAGGCGGTGCCGCGCAATTCGCTGCCGGCGCCCACTGCCACGCGGGTGCCCTGGCTGTCGCGCGCGCTGCGGGTGATGATGTTGATAACTCCATTGACCGCGTTCGCACCCCAGATCGAGGCGCCCGGGCCGCGGATCACTTCGATGCGCTCGATGTTTTCCAACGGAACGTCGATGGACTCCCAGAACACGCCGGAATACATCGGCGTGTAGATGCTGCGGCCGTCCTGCAGGACCAACAGCTTGTTCGAGAAACGGCCGCCGAAGCCGCGGATCGACACGCTCCAGCGATTGTTGGCGAACTGCGCGACATGCACCCCGGGCGCCAGACGCAAGGCTTCGGGGATGTTGCTGGCGCCGCTACGCCTGATGTCGTTCGCACTGATCACGAAAACGGCGGCCGCGGTGTCGCCCAGTGGCTGCGCCTTCTTGCCGACCGAGGTGACGACGACATTCATCAGCTCTTCCAGGCTCAGATCGAACAGCTCCTGCCCGGGCACCGGGCCGGCGGCGTCTGCCATCGGGGCGGTGTTCAGCAGCACGGGCAGCATCAGCGCGGTCAATAACCGACGTCTGCGAGGATGTAATCGGGTCATGGCAGGGTTCTCCCTTCTCGGGCTTGCGGGCAGGCCACACGCGGCGTGCACCGGCGGACAGCGAAATGAGTGTTCGCCCCACTAACGGCATCTCGGCGCCCGTCTTGAGGGCGGTGGGGCGGCGGGCCTGTCCTGCCACCGGCGTCGGGAAAATGTGTGATTCCATTCGACAGGCCGGCGACCATCGGCCATCGCGTGCGTGCGTGCCGGCAGCGCGGAAGCGCTTCGTTTCCACCACTTGTGCGGCTGCAGCATAAGATGCCTGAAAAGAATCCTGAATAATCTTGAAAAATAATTGCTTATCGAACCTATCTGCGAATGACGCAATGCAATATATTGATCTCGATCAAGATTCCCTGTTGCAGCTGGCAAATTCGCTATGGCATGATCATCGGCGCTGTACAGAAGCGCTCAATTCAAAGAAAAACAAGGCGCTCTGCACTCTTTCACGGTTC
>JBFGZP010000331.1:0-3654 GCA_041586695.1 Thauera sp. | reverse complement strand
GGCATCCTGCGCCACAAGATCGTCGACGCCATGCGTCACGGCAAAAGATGGGTGGCGCTGTCTGCCGTGATCGACGACGAGGGCAGCACCGATGAAACGGTGGACGCGCTGTTCCGCGCCAATGGGCACTGGCAGCCAGCCGCTCGTCCGGGGAGTTGGCCCGCGCCCGACGACGCGCTGTCCAGCCGGCAATTCTGGGCCGTGTTCGAGGCCTGCCTGGATCGCCTGCCGCCGAACCTGGCGCGCGTATTCATGATGCGCGAGATGCTGGGACTGGATACCGGCGAGATATGCAGCCAACTGGACCTGACCGCCAACAACTGTCACGTCATCCTGCACCGTGCCCGCACGCGCTTGCGTACCTGCCTCGAGAACAACTGGTTCGCCGAAGGAGAGAAGCCCGCATGCTGACCTGCAAGCAGGCTACGCGGCTGGTGTCGGAGGCGCTCGACCGCCCCCTGAGCCTGCGCGAACGCCTCGGGCTGCGGGCACACCTGATGATATGTGCAGGCTGCGCGCAGTTCGAACGCCAGCTCGGCTTCCTGCGTGCGGCGTCGAAACGCTTCGCGAGCGGTGCGCCAGGGGCCGGCGATGAAGCCGAAGACGAGGCCTCAGCCGGAAACGGACCCGACCGGCGCGATCAGCGGCCGCATTGAGCGCCAACGCGGGCGGCCGGATCTACGCATCCATCATCACGCGGTTGCGCCCGCCCTGCTTGGCCGCGTAGAGCGCGCGGTCGGCGCGGATGAAGAAGTCCTCGAAGCGCTCGCCGCTGCGGTACATCGCCACACCGATCGACACCGTAAACGGCGTGACCGAGAGCTGATCCTGCCTGCGCGTGAGTCGCAGGCGCTCGATACGGGTGCGGATCGTCTCCGCCACGCGGACCGCACCCTTCAGCGGCGTATCGGGCAGAACGACGATGAACTCCTCGCCACCGTAGCGCACCGCCAGATCCTCGCCGCGAGTGGACTTGCGCACGGTGTCGGCGACGTGGCGGATCACGACGTCGCCGATGGCGTGGCCATAGCTGTCGTTGATGCGCTTGAAATGATCGATGTCGAGCATCATCATCGCAACCGGTGTGGTCGTCGTGGCGCCCAGCACGTCCTTCAGCCGCTGCTCGAGGCCACGCCGATTGAGCAAGCCCGTGAGCGGATCGATCATCGCCTCACGCCGGTGGCGCTCGAGCTCGTGGCGGAGCTGGCGCGCCTCGGTGTCGGCCGACTCGAGGCTGCTACGCAGTGCCTCGTTGCCCGACCGGGCCGTGCGCGTGGCCGCCAGCAGGTCGGCCGCGATCGCACGCACGGCAGTGGCGCGCGCTTCGTCGCCGAGTCGCACCATGCTGTGCTCCATCGCCGCACCGAAACCGGCGGCATTGCGGTCGGCCTCGTCAATGTTGCCGAGCACGTTCTCGACGATCTGCTGCAGGTTGCCGCCGATGCCGCGCAGGCTGCGGAATTGCTCGTGCACCAGGTAGTCATCGTAGAGCTCGCGCATGAGCAATTCGTCAAGCGGCGTGCCCTCGCCCAGATACGCATCCAGTCGCTCGTTCAATGCCGCCGACGATGCCACCAGGTACTCGTAGGCCACCGCGTAATTCACCGGCAGGGGTGACAGCTCGTGCTCGCCGAGGAAATCGAGGACGCGAAGTGCGAGCGCCCGGCCTGTGGCCACGCCAGGTCGGGCGGGAGAGCCGGTATTCGAGTCGATGCGTGCGTTCATGCGAGTGCCGGCTGAGGTCTGGACGGACGGGAACGAGGGGGAAAGTATTCTCTCACTTTCGCCATAGGTAGTCTCGCAATTCCTCAGGCTTGTGCGTGAGCTCCTGCGCACCCACCCTCGGCTCCCGGCCGCTGCGAACCGCGTGCCGGCCGCGTCCCTGGAGCGCATTCCGTTTCCTCAAATGGCGTCGGCGTTTGACGCTGGCGCCGGCGAACCACAGAATCCGTGGTTTCGCCGCGCTCCCCACCGGACATGCCAAGATGCTGAGCCTCGACACCCTGCTGGCCTTTCTGGCGATTTCAGTCGTGATCACCCTCGCGCCCGGGCCGGACAACCTGATGGTGCTCGGCCAGAGCCTCGCGCGCGGGCGCTCGGCGGGCTTCGGTGTCGCAGTGGGCTGCGCGCTGGGCTGCTTCACCCACACCCTGTGGGCGGCGATCGGCGTGAGCGCCGCGATCGCCTCGTCGCCGAATGTCTTCCTCGGACTGAAGCTCGCCGGCGCCGCCTACCTCGCCTGGCTGGGCTTCCAGGCCCTGCGCAACGCCGCCGCCCCCCGCATCGAGGCCACGAACGCGCAGCCGGCCGAGCCCTGGCTGCGCTACCTGCGCCGCGGCTTCATCGCCAATGCGATCAACCCCAAGGTGGCGCTGTTCTTTCTCGCCTTCCTGCCGCAGTTCGCCCGCGCCGAGGCTGGCGGCCTGAGCCTGCAGATGGTGCAACTCGGCGTGGTCTTCGCGCTGCAGACGACGGTCGTCTTCGGCGCCATCGCGCTGGCCGCCGGCAGCGTCGGCCGCGCACTGGCGCGCCGCCCGGCCGCCGGCGCCTGGCTCGACCGCATCGCCGGCCTGATCTTCATCGGTCTTGCCGTGCGCCTCGCGCTCGACGGCAGCCCCCCGGCCGCAGCGCCCAACACGGAACCCCGCCCACGATGAGACGCGCACCCGCCGGCGCCCTGCCCGGCCCGGAACCGACCGAACGCCGCGACTGGCAGACCCTGAAGAGCCTGATCCCCTTCATCTGGGCCTACAAGTTCCGCGTGATCTTCGCCCTCGGCTGTCTGCTCGCCGCCAAGGGTGCCAACGTCACGGTGCCGATCATCTTCAAGCACCTGATCGACGGCCTGTCGATCACCACCGCGCAGGCCTTCATCGTCGTGCCGGCAGCGCTGCTGCTGGCCTACGGCGTGCTGCGCTTCTCCACCTCGCTGTTCACCGAACTGCGCGAGATCGTCTTCGCCCGCGTCACCCAGCAGGCGGTGCGCGAGATCACCCTGCGCGTGTTCCGCCACCTGCACGCGCTGTCGCTGCGCTTCCACCTCGAACGCCAGACCGGCGGGCTCACCCGCGACATCGAGCGCGGCACGCGCTCGATCGGCTCGCTGATCAGCTACACGCTGTATTCGATCCTGCCCACGCTGGTCGAGATCGGTCTCGTCATCGGCATCCTGCTGGTGCAGTACGACGCCGTGTTCGCGATCATTACCCTGGTGACGCTGACGATCTACATCGTGTTCACCGTGCGGGTGACGAACTGGCGCACCGCGCTGCGCCGCCACGCCAACGAGCTCGACTCGGCGGCGAACGCACGCGCGATCGACAGCCTGATCAATTTCGAAACCGTCAAATACTTCAACAACGAGGAATTCGAGGCAAGCCGCTACGACGAGGAGCTGCACAAGTGGACCCGCGCCCAGGTCACCAACCAGTACTCGCTGTCGGCGCTCAACATCGGCCAGGCGGCAATCGTCGCCGTCGGCGTCACCGCGATGATGTGGCAGGCTGCCGCCCGGGTGGCCTCGGGGGCGATGACAATCGGCGACATCGTGCTGGTCAATGCCTTCCTGATCCAGCTCTACATCCCGCTCAACTTCCTCGGCGTGATCTACCGCGAGCTGCGCCAGGCCCTGACCGACATCGAGCGCATGTTCGG
>JBFGZP010000330.1:0-3679 GCA_041586695.1 Thauera sp. | reverse complement strand
GCTCGTCGATGGTTCCAGCTATCTCTACCGCGCCTTCCATGCGCTGCCGGATCTGCGCAACGCGAAAGGCGAACCGACGGGCGCGATACGGGGGGTGCTGTCGATGCTAAGGCGGCTCGAAAGCGACTACAAGGCAGAATTCCGCGCCTGCGTCTTCGATGCCAAGGGCAAGACCTTCCGAGACGACTGGTTCGCGGCATACAAAGCGCACCGCCCGCCGATGCCAGACGATCTGCGCGCCCAGATAGAGCCGCTGCACGAAGCGGTGAAGGCCGAGGGCTGGCCGCTGCTGTCGGTGGAAGGGGTGGAGGCGGACGACGTCATCGGCACGCTCACCCGCCAGGCGCTCGAGCGCGGCTGGGAGGTGGTGATCTCCACCGGTGACAAGGACCTGACCCAGCTCGTGCGCCCGGGCGTGCGCTGGGTCAACACCATGAGCGAGGAGGTGCTCGACGAGGCCGGCGTCACCGCCAAGTTCGGCGTGCCGCCCGAGCGCATCATCGATTACCTCGCCCTCGTCGGCGACACGGTGGACAACATCCCCGGCGTGGAAAAGTGCGGGCCCAAGACCGCGGTCAAGTGGCTCACCGAATACGGCACCCTCGACAACCTGGTCGCCAACGCCGACAAGGTCGGCGGCAAGGTCGGTGAAAACCTGCGCAGCCACCTGGAGTTCCTGCCGCTGGGCAAGCGCCTCGTCACCGTGGCGACCGACGTCGAGTTGCCGGTCGGGCTCGAGGACCTGCCCGCGCGCGAGGACGACAAGGCGGCGCTACGCGCGCTCTATGAGCGCTTCGAGTTCCGCAGCTGGCTCAGGGACCTCGACGACGGCGCCGAGGCGGGCAAGGCGGCGCGACCGGCCGGCGCAGCCGCCGCGGACATCGCCGACGGCCCGCCGGGTGCCCACCGCAGCGGCTACGCGGCGATCCTCGACTGGCCCGCCTTCGATGCCTGGCTGGAGAAGATCGACGGGGCCGAGCTCACCGCCTTCGACACCGAGACCACCAGCCTCGACCCGATGGCGGCGCGCCTGGTCGGCATGTCCTTCTCCACCGAGCCGGGCGAGGCCGCCTACCTGCCGCTGGCGCATCGCGGCGCCGACGCCCCCGATCAGCTGCCGCTCGACGAAGTGCTGGCGAAGCTCAAGCCCTGGCTGGAGTCGGACAAGCACGCCAAAGTCGGGCAGAACCTCAAGTACGACGCCCACGTACTCGCCAATCACGGCATCCACCTGGGCGGCATCGCTCACGACACCCTGCTCGAATCCTACGTGCTCGAGAGCGACAAGTCGCACGACATGGATTCGCTCGCCAAGCGCCATCTCGGCCTGACGACGATCCCCTACACCGAGGTGTGCGGCAAGGGCGCCAAGCAGATCGGCTTCTTTGATGTCGCGGTCGAGCGCGCCACCGAGTACGCAGCCGAGGACGCCGACGTTACCCTGCGCCTGCACCGCAAGATGTGGCCGCAGGTCGAGGCCGAGCCCGGGCTGGCCGCGCTGTATCGCGACATCGAGCTGCCGGCCCTGAGCGTGCTGCTGGAGATGGAGTGCAACGGCGTTCTCATCGACCCTTTCCTGCTCGCGCAGCACGGCGAGGAGCTCGGTCGCCGCCTGGTGGAGCTGGAGCGGCAGGCGCACGAGCTCGCCGGCCAGCCCTTCAACCTCGGCTCGCCGAAGCAGCTCGGCGAGATCCTGTTCGGCAAGCTCGGCCTGCCGGTGGTGAAGAAGACCGCCACCGGCCAGCCCTCCACCGACGAGGAGGTGTTGCAGCAACTCGCCGAGGACTACCCGCTGCCCAAGCTTCTGCTCGAGCACCGCGGCCTGTCCAAGCTCAAGAGCACCTATGCCGACAAGCTGCCGCGGATGGTCAACCCGAAGACCGGCCGGGTGCACACCAGCTTCTCCCAGGCCACCGCCGTCACCGGCCGGCTGGCGAGCTCCGAGCCCAACCTGCAGAACATCCCGATCCGCACCCAGGAAGGACGCCGCATTCGCGCCGCCTTCATCGCCCCGCGCGACCACCTCATCGTCTCGGCCGACTATTCGCAGATCGAGCTGCGCATCATGGCCCATCTCTCCGGCGACGCCCGCCTGCTCGAGGCCTTCGCCCAGGGCGAGGACGTGCACCGCGCCACCGCGAGCGAGGTTTTCGGCGTGCCGCCGGCCGAGGTCACTAGCGAGCAGCGCCGCTATGCCAAAGTCATCAACTTCGGCCTCATCTACGGCATGAGCGCCCACGGGCTGGCGAAGAACCTCGGCATCGACCGCGCCGCCGCGCAGGGCTGGATCGACCGCTACTTCGCGCGCTACCCCGGCGTCGCCGACTACATGGAACGCATCAAGGCCGAGGCCAAGGCAAACGGCTACGTCGAGACCGTCTTCGGCCGCCGCCTTCACCTGCCCGACATCCGCGCCCAGCAGGCGGGCCGCCGCCAGGCCGCCGAGCGCGCCGCGATCAACGCGCCGATGCAGGGCACGGCGGCGGACCTGATCAAGAAGGCAATGATCGCCACCAGCGCCTGGCTGGCGAAGTCAGGCCTGAAGTCGAAGCTGGTGCTGCAGGTGCACGACGAACTGGTGCTGGAAGTGCCGAAGGCCGAGTTGGAGAAGGTCCGCGCCGAGCTGCCGAAGCTGATGGGCGGGGCGGCCGAGCTGGCGGTGCCGCTGCTGGTGGAGGTGGGCGCGGGGGACAACTGGGACGAGGCGCACTGAGGGGCGGGATGAAGGAAAGGTACCACCCGTCCGTGGTGGCCTCTCGCTGCAGCATCATCGTCCCGACTAACGGTTCGATCCTGCAGGTATCGGACTCTCCTGAGCCGGGGTGCCTGGGTCAGGCAACTGGAAACCCCTGACCTGCTCACCGTGACCATGGGTCGCCGGCACATACTCCGGCACCCAGCGCTTCAGGCTTGCGCGCACCGCCTCGTCCGACACCGGCCCGAGCTGCGACAGCCACTGGGACACTTCGTCGACGAAGGTATTCGACACTGGACGTGAACGCGCGATGCGCAGCTTTGGATGCGGCGTCTCGCGCGTCTGCTCGGAGTCGGCAAGCAACTCCTCGTAGAGCTTCTCGCCCGGGCGCAGGCCGGTGAACTCGATGCGAATATCCTCTTCCGCGTAGCCCGACAGTCGGATCATGTTGCGCGCCAGGTCGACGATCTTCACCGGCTCGCCCATGTCGAGCACGAACACCTCGCCGCCGTGGCCCATGGCCGAGGCCTGCAACACCAGCTGCGCCGCTTCGGGGATCGACATGAAGTAGCGGTTGATCTCGGCGTGCGTCACCGTCACCGGACCGCCGCGGGCGATCTGCTCGGCGAACTTCGGGATCACGCTGCCGGTGCTGCCCAGCACGTTGCCGAAGCGCACCATCTCGAATTGCGTGCCGCCGTGGCCGAAGCGCTGCAGCGCCTCGCACACCATCTCGGCCAGGCGCTTCGTCGCGCCCATGACGTTGGTGGGGTTGACCGCCTTGTCGGTGGAGATCAGCACGAAGCGCTCGGCGCCATGGCGCTGCGCATGGCTCGCCACCTGCAGCGTGCCCTGCACGTTGTTGCGCACGGCCTGCCAGGCGTTGCCGACTTCCATCAGCGGCACGTGCTTGTATGCTGCGGCGTGGAACACCAGTTGAGGCTTCCAGGCGCTGAAGATTTCCTCCAGCCGCTGAGCGTCCTT
>JBFGZP010000329.1:0-3686 GCA_041586695.1 Thauera sp. | reverse complement strand
TGTTCGAGCTCCCGGCCTACCGCTCGCTGCTGGGCGGGCGCGGCGACACCCAGGAGGTGATGCTGGGCTATTCCGACAGCAACAAGGACGGCGGCTTCCTCACCTCCGGCTGGTCGCTGTACAAGGCCGAGGGTGAACTCGTCGCCACCTTCGCCCGCCACGGCGTTCGCCTGCGCCTGTTCCATGGCCGCGGCGGCTCGGTGGGCCGTGGCGGCGGACCGAGCTACCAGGCCATCCTCGCCCAGCCCGAAGGCGCGGTGCAGGGCCAGATCCGCCTCACCGAACAGGGCGAGGTCATCGGCGCGAAATACGGCAACCCGGAAGTCGGCCGGCGCAATCTCGAGGTGCTGGTCGCCGCCACGCTCGAGACCAGCCTGCGCCCGGCCGAAGCCACGCCGACGCCGAAGGCCTTCCTCGACGCCATGCAGGCGCTGTCCGACGCCGCCTTCGCCGCCTATCGCGGCCTGGTGTATGAAACGCCGGGCTTCGAGCAGTACTTCTGGGAATCCACGGTGATCTCCGAGATCGCCGGGCTCAACATCGGCTCGCGCCCGGCCTCGCGCAAGAAGGGCACCAGCATCGAGGACCTGCGCGCGATTCCCTGGGTGTTCTCGTGGTCGCAGTGCCGGCTGATGCTGCCGGGTTGGTACGGTTTCGGCAGCGCGGTGCAGGCCTTCCTCGCCGCCCACCCCAAGAACGGGCTCGCCCTGCTGCAGCGCATGTTCGGCGAATGGTCGTTCTTCGCCACCCTGCTGTCTAACATGGACATGGTGCTGGCAAAGAGCGACCTCGCCATCGCCTCGCGTTATGCCGCGCTGGTCAAGGACGTGGGCTTGCGCGACACCATCTTCGAACGCATCCGTGGCGAGCATCGCGCCACCGTCGACGCGCTGCTCAAGATCACCGGCCAACAGGAGCTGCTCGACGGCAACCCCCTGCTCAAGCGCTCGATCCGCAACCGCTTCCCCTACCTGGATCCGCTCAACCACGTCCAGGTCGAACTGTTGCGCCGCCACCGCGACGGCGGCGGCGAGGACGAACGCATCCGCAACGGCATCCATATCTCGATCAACGGCATCGCCGCCGGCCTGCGCAACAGCGGCTGATCGAAGCAGGCGCCGGGCCTAGAGCCCGAGCGCTTGGCGCACCACCGGCCACTGGCGGCGGCTCACCGGCAGACGCTCCGCCGATCCCTTGAGCAGGATCTCCCAGTGGGCGTCGCCGCCGTTTTCCGCGCCCTGCTCACCGACGCGCTCCACACCCTGCACCGCCGCTCGCGCCACCAGGCAGTTTCGATGCACGCGCAGGAAGCGCTGCGGGAACTCCTGCTCGATCTGCACCAGGGATTCGTCGAGCAGGAAGTCGCGCTCGGCGCTGCGCGCGGTGACGTACTTGAGCTCGGCCTTCAGGAACAACACCTCGGCCACGGGCAGCAGCAGGATGCGGCCACGCTCGCTGACGCTGAAATGGCGGCGCTCGCCCGGTGCAAGCGCCGCCAGCGCGGGGTCGGACAAGGGCTGGCGCGTGCGCACCTTGGCCAGCGCCGCCGCCAGCCGCTCGGCGCGCACCGGCTTGAGCAGGTAATCCGCCGCGGCCAGCTCGAAGGCTTCGACCGCGTACTGGTCGTACGCGGTGACGAACACCACCGCCGGCGGGTCGTCGAGACGCGCGAGGTGACGCGCGAGTTCCACCCCGTCCATCGCCGGCATGCGGATGTCGGCCAGCACCACACCGGCCGGGTTCGACTCCAGCAGGCGCAGCGCCTCGATGCCATTGGCCGCCATGCCGATCACCTGGTTGGGCTGGGCGGGCGCGATGTCGCCGAGCAGATCGCGCAGGCGTGCACGCGCCGGGGCCTCGTCGTCGACGATCAGCACCCGCAGCGACTGGAGGTTGATTACGGCGTTGGTGGCGGGTTTCATGCAGGCATGCTCCTGTAGGGCAGGCGGAGGCGGACACGGTAGCGCCCGGCGGCGGATTCGATCTCGAGGCCAGCCTCGAGATCGAAGAACAGCATCAGGCGCTCGCGGATGTTGTCCAGGGCCATGCGGTTGCCGGCGTGATGCCGGCCGGTATTGCACACGGGATTATCCACCTCGAGGCGCAAGACCTCGCCAGCGCGGTCGATGCGCACGATCACCTCGCCCGTTTCAATCGATGGCTCGATGCCGTGATATACGGCGTTCTCGATCAGCGGCTGCAGCAGCAGGGGCGGCACGCGCGCGCGCAGCAGCGCCGCATCCGCGCGTTCGCACACGCTTTGCGATCCGTCGTCCCCCGCGCCACCCATCGTCGCCCCGCCCACCTCCCAACGCACGACCAGGCGATCGCCCAGGCGCAGGCGCTCGAGGTCGACGTAGCGCTCGCACAGCGCGAGTTCGTCGCCGAGGGCGACCAGTTCGCGATTGTCCTGCATCAGCGTCCGGAACAGATCGGCCAGTTCCTCCAGCGCGCGCTCGGCCCGACGCGGATCCGAGCGGATCACGCCGAGCACGCCGTTGAGGCTGTTGAAGAGGAAATGCGGGCGGATGCGGGCGGTCAGGGCCAGCAGCCGCGCCTCCACGAGGGCGGGCGAGTAGCGTCGGCTGCGGTAGTCGAAATAGGTCAGGCTCAGTACCGTGGCCGCCAGCGCCCACGACAGATGGCGAAACAGCCCGCCGCCGGGGCCGGGCTCCGCACCGCCCGCGAGCGGATAGCTCAGGGTCACCGCCAGCACCACGACACCCGCCACCAGGGCCAGCGCGGCGCGCGCCGGCACCCGCTCCAGCCATGGCGCCAGCATGTACAGCAGCAGCACCGCGAGCAGCAGCGGCAACTCGACCCGGCCGGCCATCAGCGCGGCCTCGGCGGGCAAGGTGTCAGCCGCGTCGGATCGCAATAACACGGTCGCCAGCGCGAACAGGTTCACCACCAGCAGGACGCGCAGGATCACGCCCAGATTGCGGAAGTCCGGCAGGCCGGGCGCGGCAAGCGGCACAGGCTTTTGCTTTATACTTTCCATCGCTCATCCGCGCTGCACGCAGCGTCGATACTCCCTTGCGCGGCGGGCCGGAAATGCCCCGCCGACTCATCTCGTTACGCACATTATGACAGACACTTCTTCGCCCGCTGGCGGCGGCAGCGCACCCGCCAAGGCCTGGTCCGGCCGCTTCACCGAACCCGTCTCCGACCTCGTCAAACGCTACACCGCTTCGGTCTTCTTCGACCAGCGCATGGCGCAACAGGATATCCGCGGCTCGCTCGCCCACGCGCGCATGCTTGCCCGGCAGGGCATCATCGGGGCGGCCGACCTCGCCGACATCGAGCGCGGCATGAAACAGATCGTCGACGAGATCGAGCGCGGCGCGTTCGACTGGAACGTCGATGACGAGGACGTCCACCTCAATATCGAGAAACGCCTGACGGCGCTGGTGGGCGACGCCGGCAAGCGCCTGCACACCGGCCGCAGCCGCAACGACCAGGTCGCCACCGACATCCGCCTGTGGCTGCGCGACGCGATCGACCAGATCCTCGTCCTCATCGGCGAGTTGCAGAAGAACCTGCTCGACATCGCCGAGCAGCATGCCGCCACGCCGCTGCCCGGCTTCACCCACCTGCAGGTGGCGCAGCCGGTGACCTTCGGCCATCACCTGATGGCCTACTACGAGATGAGCCGGCGCGACGCCGAACGCTTCTCCGACTGCCGC
>JBFGZP010000328.1:0-3716 GCA_041586695.1 Thauera sp. | reverse complement strand
CTTGCCGGGCGCAAAGGCCAGGTGCGAGGCCCAGTCGAGGTAGGCGCCGGCCAGTGCTGCCGGCGACAGCCCATGCGTGTAGCGCGCCATGGAGGCATGCACCGAGCGGTCGATCGTTTCGGCGACTTCCTCGTGCGCCCGGGAGTCGAAGAGCTGGAGCAGCGGAAGCGGCAATTTCTCGGGCACGGCACTCACCAGTAGAAGCGGGAACCATAGGGTCGCACACCCGGGTGGGGCCAGCGACCGGAAAACGGTCCGCAATATCCGAAGGCGAGGGGATAGCCGAAACAGGGATCGCCGAACAAGCCGTGATCGCGCGGGTAGACGTAGGTCCGGCTGGTGCGCACCACCTTGCCGTCGATGAAATGCACGTTGAACAGGGTGGCGGCGCCGGGGCCGTAGTTGGCGATGTTCCAGTCCCACACCTCCTCGCCGGAGAGGGCGAAGGTCTGCACCGAGCGATGCGCACATAGCAGGCGGTCGACTTCATCCTTGCTCATGCCCTTGCGTACGTTCGCGAGGTTGTCGTCGTCGAGTGCATCCCACTGCCTCAGGACGATGCCGCCGGCATCGACCTGCACCTTCAGACAGGTGTAGCCGTAGGGCTGGGTGGCGAATTCCAGCGTGGTGGTTTCGTCGTCGTGCCAGCGCCGGGTGGGCTCGCCGTGGGCGGCGAGCGCCTCCGCCTCGGTGGTGAACGGGCGCGGCGGCGCGAAGGCCGCGCAGCCGGACAGCTGCAGCGCGCCCGCCAACACCAACATGATGAAGACCGCCTTCGACAGCCTGCCGACAAGCACTTCGATCACGCCACGCATCGCCCGACCCTCCCCTCAGCGGCCCCTGTGCCGAGTGTAGCGCCCGGTGCCCGCCACCCGGCCGTCGGCGTTGAAGGCCACGGTGAAGTAAGTGGGCTCACCACTCGCGCCGTGACCATTGTCGAACTTCCACTCCCACACCGTCTCGTTCTTGAGCTCGAAGAACTGGCTCGAGGCCGCCCTGCCGAGCAGCCGGCGCACCTCGTCGGCATTCATTCCGCGCTCGACGCGTGCGAACGTCTCTTCGGTCAGCACCTGGTCGATACGGCGCAGCACGCCGTCGACGCCGATCGTGATCATGAAGCACTCGACTCCCTCGGGCTGCCGAGAATACTCCCAGGTGATCGAGCCGTCGCCATTGCGCCATTCCATCCCGGGCGCCCCGAAGCGGTCGCGCACATCGAGTGCGGTCGACACCCCCGGCTCGAGTTCCTTGATGTTCAGGTAGTCGCATGCATTCAGGGCGATCGCAGAAATCAGGGCACACAGCCACGCGGCAAAGCGCCTCATCCGGGATACCTCCAGTCAGTTCGGGCACGGCCCGCCGACTGTCTTGTCCCGCGGGCTGGGCTAGAATCGGACATCACTGGGCGATTTGCAACGCCGATGCGGTGACGGTTTGAAACTTTCTGGAGACAACACATGAACAAGACCCTCGTTGCCCTGGCCCTCGTCGGCTTCGGCCTAAGCGCACACGCTCAGACCGTGGTGAAGATCGGCCACGCCGGTCCGCTGACCGGCCCGATTGCCCATATCGGGAAGGATGGCGAAAACGGCGCGCGTCTCGCGATCGAGGACGCCAATGCAAAGGGCGTCACCATCGACGGCAAGCCGGTCAAGTTCGAGCTCATCGGCGAGGATGACCAGGCCGACCCGCGCACCGCCACCACCGTGGCTCAGCGCCTGACCGACTCCGAGGTCAAGGGCGTGGTCGGTCACGTGACCTCGGGCGCATCGATTCCCGCCTCGCGCATCTACGAGCAGGCCGGCGTACCGGTGATCACGCCGTCGTCGACCAATCCGAAGCTGACCCAGCAGGGCTACAAGGTCACCTACCGCGTCATCGCCAACGACCTGCAGCAGGGCGGTGCGATGGCGAAGTACGCCACGGAAACCCTGAAAGCGAAGAAGGTCGCCATCATCGACGACCGCAGCGCCTACGGCCAGGGCCTCGCCGACGCATTCGCCGACAGCCTGAAGCAGATGGGCGCCGAGGTCGTCGGCCGCGAATTCACCACCGACAAGTCCACCGACTTCTCCGCCATCCTCACCAAGATCAAGGGCAAGGCGCCGGACGCGGTGTTCTACGGCGGCATGGACGCCCAGGCCGCGCCGATGCTGCGCCAGATGCGCCAGCTCGGCATGACGTCGATCTACCTCGGCGGCGACGGCGTGTGCACCGGCGAGATGCTCAAGCTCGCCGGCGACGCCATGAACGAAAAGGTGTTCTGCACCCAGGCGGGGATTCCGCTGGAGCAGATGCCGGGCGGCGCCGACTTCCTCGCACGCTTCAAGAAGCGTTTCGACACCGATGTGCAGCTCTACGCGCCCTACAGCTACGACGCCGCGATGGCGCTCATCGAAGCCATGAAGGTCGCGGGCTCGGTCGAACCGGCGAAGTACCTGCCTGCGCTGAAGAAGCTGAACTTCAAGGGGGTGACGGGCAACATCGCCTTCGACGACAAGGGCGACATCCTCGAGGGCGGCATCAGCATGTACCGCTTCCAGGATGGCAAGTGGGACGCGCTCAAGTAAGGCACTGAAACCGGCGGGCGCCGGCGCACCGGCCGGGTGCGCCGATGCACCCGTGCCGTGCGAGAGACGGGGCACCACAGTGCCCCGTCTCTGTTTCTTCCTCCCTCGCCCGCTGCATTTGGCGCTGCCGTGATCCGCGATCAGGGTTATCCACAATATGGCATGAATTGTGCGTCGCGTCATTCCTGCCCGGCACCCTGCGAAGCCGAATCGCTCGTTATTTCGAGGAAGGATCGACGCGCCATGCCTTGCACCCCACTTTCATGCTGCATTGCAGCGTGCTACATGAATGCCACCCGTCGACCGCCGCGGTGCCCGATTCGCTTTTTTGGGCACAATGAGCGGGTTTTTCGCCGCACGCGGGATCGTCCGTTCAGCCGGGTGGGGCGGAAATGGGGGCTGGCGGTGATCGTCATGCTCCCAACGGGTGGAGGCAACACCTCGCAGTTCGGTCGGACAAGTTCAATCGCCAACCCATCAAGTTCGCTGGAGGATCAAGCATGAAGAAGACCATCGTTGCACTCGCAGTCATGAGCGTCGGCCTCGGGGCGGCCCACGCCCAGGAAATGGTCGTAAAGCTGGGCAACGTCGCTCCGCTGACGGGCACCATTTCCCACCTCGGAAAGGACAACGAGAACGGCGCCCGCCTCGCGGTCGAGGAAGCCAACGCCAAGGGCGTCACCATCGGCGGCAAGAAGGTGAAGTTCGAGCTCATCGGCGAAGACGACCAGGCCGACCCGCGCACCGGCACCACGGTGGCGCAGCGTCTGGTCGATGCCGGCGTCAAGGGCGTGATCGGCCACCTGAACTCGGGCACCACCATCCCGGCGTCGCGCATCTACGACCAGGGTGGCATACCGATGATCTCGCCGTCGGCAACCAACCCCAAACTCACCCTGCAGGGCTACAAGGGCGTGTTCCGCACCATCGCCAACGACGTGCAGCAGGGCAGCCTGCTGGGCAAGTTCGTCGTCGAGGGACTGGGGGCGAAGAAGGTCGCCATCATCGACGACCGCACCGCCTACGGCCAGGGCCTCGCCGACGAAACCGAGAAGGCGGTCAAGGCGCTCGGCGCGCAGATCGTGTCGCGCGAGTTCACCAACGACAAGGCCACCGACTTCAACGCCATCCTGACCAAGATCCGTT
>JBFGZP010000327.1:0-3733 GCA_041586695.1 Thauera sp. | reverse complement strand
CCGCGCGCGGCGGCTTGCCGGCGAGGCGGTTCGGGCCGTGGCGTTCGAGCCGTGCCTGCGCCTCGGCGGTCGTCAGCCCGCAGGCCGCGTCACTCTCCAGCCGGCGCGTGGAGTCTTCCGCCTCGAGCGCATGCCAGGGCGTTTCCGCCGGCGGCTGCTCGGCAGGGGGCGTCGATTCGCGGTGCGCGCTCATCCCCGGGGCTTCTCCTCATCGGCGACGGCGGCGGCAGGTGTAGCTGCGTCCTGCGTGTCGAGCGCGGCTTCCTCGATCCATTCGCGCCACACGGCCATCAGCACGGCAAGAACCACCGGGCCGAGGAACAGCCCCACCAGCCCGAATGCCGCCAGCCCGCCCAACACGCCGAACATCACCAGCAGAAAGGGAATGCGGGTCGCGTTGCTGATCACCATCGGACGCACGAGGTTGTCTACCGAGCTCACTACGACCGCGCCCCACAGCAGCACGCCGATGCCACCGACGGTGTCGCCGCTTGCCAGCAACCACAGGCCGACCGAACCCCATGCGAAGGGCGTGCCGAAAGGAATCATCGCGATCAGCGCGGTCAGCACGCCGAGCAGCACCGGCGCCTGGACGTCCGCCCACCAGTAGGCGAGCCCGGCGACGAGGCCTTGCGCGATGGCGGTGGCGACCAGGCCCCAGACCACCGCCTTGGTCATGCCGCCGACCGCACCCAGATAGCCGTCGATGCGGCTGCCGAGGAATCGCTGCAGGACGCGATGCACTTGCCGCAACACCTGCTCGCCGTCGCGATACAGGAAGAATACGGTGATCAGGGCGAAGCCGAGTTTCGCCGTGTTGCGACCGACGTCGCCCACCAGGCCGAGGAGCTGGTCCGCCCCCTCCCGCATCCAGGGACTGAACTGCGCGGCGAAGGCCTTGGGGTCACCGACGAGTTGATCGAGCAGCCCCTGCAGCCGGTCGCCGACCCAGGGCAGAGCGCGGATGAACTCCGGCAGGAGTGGCGGCCCCTGGGCGACGCTGGCGCTGACGGCGGAGAACGCGAGGCCGATCTCGACCTGCAGCAGGGCCAGCATCCACAGCGCGGGCAGGACGAAGGCGGCGCTGAGCAGCACCGTCATGCCCAGGGCGCTCAGCGTGCTATGCGCGCCCAGGCGCCGGCGCAGCGGCACATAGAGCGGCCAGGTGGAAAACGCGATGATGACCGCCCATGCCACCGGCACGATGAAGACGTGCAGCACGGCATAGCCGAGCGCAAGCAGGCCGCCCAGCAGCAGGCCGAGAATGACGCGTCTTGTGATCCTGTCGGCAACCTGATCCATCATCTGTTTCTTCGCTCCACCTCCGGGACATCGCCTTGCTCGACGGGCGCCGGCACCCGGCTTGCCAGTACCTTGTCGAGGCGCCTGCCGTCGACATCGACCACCTCCAGGCGCCACCCCTCCCACGCGGCGACGTCGCCGGTGGCCGGCAAGCGCCCGAGCAAGCACATCATCATGCCGGACAGGGTGTGATAGCGCCCCCTGTCCTCGTCCGGCACGGCCTTCAGTTCGAGTCGGTCCTTCAACTCCGGAATCGGCAGCAGGCCATCGAGCAGCCACGACCCGTCTTCGCGCCGAACGGCCGAGGCCTCGTCTGCCCGCGCGGGGCGGAACTCGCCGGTGACCGATTCGAGCAGATCGTAGAGCGTGGCGATGCCCTGCATCTCGCCATATTCGTCGATGACGAACACCATACGGGTTGTGGATGTGCGGAACTGCTCGAGCAACTCGAGGCCGGTGAGTGACTCGGGCACGTACACCGGCGCCTGCAGGTTCCGCGTCAGGTCCACCTTCTCGCCATGCAGCGTCTGCCGGAACAATTCCTTCGAGCCGATGATGCCGATGATGTCATCCAGCCCGCCGCGACACACGGGAAAGCGCGAGTGGTCGGACTCGGCCGCCAGCCCGAGGTTCTCATCCAGCGGGCGGTTCACGTCCAGCCATACGAGCTCGGCGCGCGGCAGCATCAGCGAACCGAGCTGGCGCTCGTCGAGACGGAACACGTTTCGCACCATGTCATGTTCGTTCTTGTCGATGACGCCGGTCTGGGAGCCCTCGTCGAGCATGGCGTGGATCTCTTCCTCGGTGACACGCGGGCCCCCGAGGTCGTGCTGGCCGAGCAGCCGCAGCAACAGTGCGGTGGAGCCTGCCAGCAAATGGACGAAGGGGCGCGAGGCGACCGACAGCAGGCTCATCGGCCGCGCCACCAGGCGGGCGATGCCTTCCGGGTCGAGCTGGCCGATACGCTTGGGCACCAGTTCGCCGATCACGATCGAAAAGTAGGTGATCACGACCACGACCAGGGCCGTGGCGACGATCTCGCTGAGGTCCTGCGCGAGGCCGATCGCCCGCAGCCAGGCGGCGAGCGGCCCGGCCAGCGCGGCCTCGCCGAGAATGCCGTTGACGATGCTGATGCAGGTGATGCCGATCTGCACCGTCGACAGGAATCGATTGGGTTCCTCTCCGAGCTTGATGGCGATCGCCGCTGCGGCGTCGCCGTCCTCGGCAAGCCGTGCCAGGCGCGCTCTTCGGGCAGTGAGCAGGGCGATCTCGGACATGGCGAATGCGCCGTTGAGTCCGATGAGGGCGATGAGGACGACTATTTCCATGAATGGGCTTCGGGTGATGAAATGGAATCGGGCAACAACCCGCTCGCGGGCAGGTGCCTACCCGCAGCACAATGTCGGTTTTCACCACAGAGGACAAGCCATGACCGTCAGGACGATCCTTCGCATGGGCGACCCGCGCCTGCTGCAGGCGGCCGAGCCGGTGCGCGAATTCGGCACCCCGGCGCTGGCCGCGCTCATCGACGACATGTTCGACACCATGGTCGCGGCCGGCGGGGTAGGCCTGGCGGCGCCGCAGATCGGTGTCGGCCTGCAACTGGTGATCTTCGGCTTCGAGCACAGCGAACGCTATCCGGACGCGCCAGCGGTGCCGCGCACGATCCTGCTCAATCCGCTCATCACGCCGCTGGACGAGGAACAGGAGGAGGACTGGGAGGGCTGCCTGTCGGTGCCCGGCCTGCGCGGCGCGGTACCGCGCCATCGACGCATCCGCTACCAGGGCTTCGACCCCGAGGGCAGGGCGATCGATCGCAGCGTCGAGGGCTTCCACGCCCGCGTCGTGCAGCACGAGTGCGATCACCTGTTCGGCATGCTCTATCCGATGCGCATTCGCGACTTCAGTCGCTTCGGCTACACCGACGTGCTGTTCCCGGAGCACGAGGGCGAGGTGCCGCCGGAGTGAGCGTGCGCTGATCCGCCGCCCCTCGCCGCTTGCCCTTGCCCCTGTCATCGTGCCGGCGGCGAGGGGCGGCGATCTGTTATCTTTGCGCCATGCAGCCGATCATTTCCGTCGCCGGCCTTTCCAAGACCTACGCCTCCGGTTTCAAGGCGCTCGACCACATCGACCTCGACATCCGCAGCGGCGAGATCTTCGCCCTGCTCGGCCCCAACGGCGCGGGCAAGACGACGCTGATCAGCATCATCTGCGGCATCGTCAATCCGGGCGAGGGCCAGGTGCTGGTGGGCGGGCACGACATCGTCGCCGACTATCGCGCCGCGCGCGCGATGATCGGCCTGGTGCCGCAGGAATTGACCACCGATGCGTTCGAGACGGTGTGGGGCACGGTGAGCTTCTCGCGCGGCCTGTTCGGCAAGCCGGCCGACCCGGCACACATCGAGAAGGTGCTGAAGGACCTGTCGCTGTG
>JBFGZP010000326.1:0-3748 GCA_041586695.1 Thauera sp. | reverse complement strand
CGATAGATCGAGCTCGCCCGGCTTCAGCAGGTGGCTGGTGGTGGCCTCGCCCTCCCACTGTTCGCGCAGATTGCTTCGTGCGGCTTCGGCGTCGGCGACGGCGCGATCGATTTCGATACCGGGGATCATGCGCTTGCTCCCTTGGCTGCGGGAACGGATCCTGTCTCGGCCTGCCGGCCTGCGGCACGGGCGGGGGGCAAGGACGGCACGGGCGGGGCGGTGTCACCACCTTGCGGGCTATCAGGCGCAGCGGCATCGGACCCCTGCCGCCTTGCCCTCAGCTTGCGCCACAGGCCGACGACACCATCGGGCAGGAAGAGAGTGACGGCGATGAACAGAAAGCCGAGGAAGAACAGCCAGTATTCGGGGAAGGACACGGTGAACCAGCTCTTGGCGAGGTTGACGATGCCGGCGCCGAGCACCGCGCCGACGAGGGTGCCGCGGCCGCCGACGGCGACCCACACCGCGAGTTCGATCGAGTTCGCCGGACTCATTTCGGACGGGTTGATGATGCCGACCTGGGGCACGTAGAGGGCGCCGGCGAGGCCGCACAGCACGGCGGACAGGGTCCAGATGAAGAGCTTGTAATGCAGCGGGTTGTAGCCGATGAACATGACGCGGGATTCGGCGTCGCGGATGGCGGCGAGGACGCGGCCGAAGCGCGAGGTGACGAGGTAGCGGCCGAGGATGAGGCAGGCGACGAGCAGCGCGGCCGACAGGGCGAACAGGCTGACGCGCATTTCGGGCGAGGTGATGTCGTAGCCGAGGATGCGCTTGAAGTCGGTGAAGCCGTTGTTGCCGCCGAAGCCGGTCTCGTTGCGGAAGAACAGCAGCATCGCTGCGTAGGTGAGGGCCTGGGTGATGATGGAGAAGTACACGCCCTTGATGCGCGAGCGGAAGGCGAAGTAACCGAAAATGAAGGCGATGACGCCGGGCAGGGCCATGGCGAGGAAGATGGCCCACAGGAAGGAGTCGGAGCCGGTCCAGTACCAGGGCAGTTCCTTCCAGTCGAGGAAGACCATGAAATCGGGGAGGTCGGAGCCGTAGCTGCCGTCGCGGCCGATCTGGCGCATCAGGTACATGCCGAACGCGTAGCCGCCGAGGGCGAAGAAGAGGCCATGACCGAGGCTCAGGATGCCGGCGTAGCCCCAGATGAGGTCCATGGCGACGGCGACGACCATGTAGCACAGGATCTTCCCCAGCAGGCTGACGGTATAGGCGGAGATGTGCAGCGCGCTCGATTCCGGCAGCGCGAGGTGGGCAAGCGGGACGCCGACCCAGGTGATGGCGGCGAAAGTGGCGAGCGCGATCCAGCCGCTTCGCGGCAGGCTCTGCATCAGTCTTACGGTGAATGGGGTGCGCATTTCTTGGGCGCCTCCTTGCCTGTTGAAATCGTCGAGGCTCGACGGGTGGTGCCTGCGAGGGCGACGGTCCATGCGCTTCGACGGCGATCGAAACCTTGTCCTGACTACTGAGATCGCGTCTCAGCCATCCGCAAACCGCCCCTTCAGGGCGAAGATCCCCTGCGGCCGCTTCTGGATGAAGATGATGATGAACACCAGCACCAGGATCTTGGCGATCACCGCGCCCGCCCAGCCCTCGAGGAACTTGGCGACGATGCCGAGGCCGAGCGCGGCCCACACCGCGCCGGCGAGCTGGCCGACGCCGCCGAGGACGACGACCATGAAGGCGTCGACGATGTAGCCGCTGCCCATGGCCGGGCCGACGTTGGCGATCTGCGACAGGGCGAGCCCGCCGAGGCCGGCGACGCCGGAGCCGATGGCGAAAGCCAGGGTGTCGACCCGCGCGGTGGGCACGCCGACGCAGCCGGCCATCGGGCGGTTCTGGGTGACGGCGCGCACGAACATGCCCAGCCGGGTCTTCTGCATCAGCAGCCAGATCAGCAGCAGCACGAAGACGGCGAAGCCGATGATGACGATGCGGTTGAAGGGCAGGACCACGCCGGCGGCGAGTTCGACGCCGCCGGACATCCACACCGGGTTGGCGAGTTCGAGGTTCTGCGGACCGAAGAGCACGCGGGCGGACTGGATCAGGACCAGTGACAGGCCCCAGGTGGCGAGCAGGCTCTCGAGCGGGCGGCCGTAGAGGTGGCGCAGCACGAGGCGTTCCATGGCGACACCGACCAGGGCGGCGGCGAAAAAGGATGCGGGGATGGCGGCGAGCACGTACCAGTCGATCCATTGCGGCAGGTAGCTGCGGAACACGCCCTGGACGACGAAGGTCGCGTAGGCGCCGACCATCAGCAGCTCGCCGTGTGCCATGTTGATGATGCCCATGACACCGTAGGTGATGGCCAGCCCGAGCGCGGCGAGCAGCAGGATGGAGCCGAGCGACAGGCCGGAAAACACCGTACCAACGGCCTGCGCGGTGGCGACGCGGCGGTCGATCGCCTGGATGGAGGCCTTGGCGGCGGCGCGCACCTCGCCGCTGGGCTCGATCCAGCTGGTCTGGGCGCCTTCGCCCTTCTTTTGCAGCAGCGGGGCGAGCAGATTCCTGACTGCGGGGTCGGAGGAGTCGCCCAGGGCCTGGGCCGCCTTCAGGCGCTTGGAGGCATCGGTCGAGCCCAGGTTTACGCGGGCGGCGGCGCGGCCGAGGATGCCGCGGATTTCGTCGTCCGCCTCGCTCACGAGCGCACGCTCGAACACGGGCAAGAGCGTCTCGCCGGCGTTGTCGACCAGGACGGCGGCGGCGGCGAGACGTTCGGCGCGGTCGGAGGATTCGAGTGTGAGCGCTGCGCGTGCGGTGGCGATCGAGCGCCGCACACGGTTGTTTACGGTGATGGTGTCCACGTCGGCGGGGGCGCCGGCGAGGGCTTCGCCGCTGGCGGCATCGCGCACGGTCGCGCCGTCGATGATCACGACCTTGTCGGCGAGCATGCCCAGGTTGCCGGTTTCGAGGGCATCGAGCATCCTGCGGGCATCGTCGCCACCACTGACGCCGAGAGCCTCGATCGCGCTGATGCGGCGCTGGAAGTCGCCGCCGAAGCCGGCGACGATGGCGGCGAAACGGGCGGGATCAGTGCGGGCGGCAGCCACCTGAACCGGGTCCGTTGGCCCCGCGTCCGTCGCCGCGCTCGCCGGGCCGACGAGCACGCTCATCAGCAGCAGGCAGCGCAGCAGGGTTTGTAGTCTTGGCAGTCGGAACATGGCCGGCTCCGTCGAGCCCCTCGTCCGGCTCGTGGCCGCACGGGACTGCTCGGAAGAAATGGGCCGGCCAGGGCCGGCCCGAAGATGAAACAAGAGGAGAGAAGCGGCTTGCGGTGAAGCTGGCGGATGTCGCATCCGCCCCGGGCCGCGCAAGCCCGCGGCCCGTGGACATGGTCGTTGCAGGCGCTCAGATGCCCTGCTTGCTCTCGTTGCCGGCGATGAAGGGGCTCCACGGCTGGGCGCGCACCGGCTCCTTGGTCTTCCACACCACGTCGAACTGGCCATCGGCACGCACTTCGCCGATGTAGACCGGCTTGTGCAGGTGGTGGTTGGTCTTGTCCATGGTCAGGGTGAAACCCGACGGTGCCTCGAAGGTCTGGCCGCCGATGGCGGCGATGACCTTGTCGGTGTCGGTGGACTTGGCCTGCTCGACCGCCTGCTTCCACATGTAGATGCCAACGTAGGTGGCTTCCATCGGGTCGTTGGTGACGACCGTGTCCGCGTTGGGCACGCCGTTCTTCTTCGCCCAGTCGCGGTATTTCTGCACGAAGCTCTCGTTCTGCGGGTTCTTCACGGTCATG
>JBFGZP010000325.1:0-3752 GCA_041586695.1 Thauera sp. | reverse complement strand
GCGCGACCAGATCGACGGCGATGGCGAAGACGCCCAGGCCTTGTTCGACGCCGAATTCGCCCTGATGACGGGTGAGCTCGCCCGGTTGCTGCCTGCCGTGGTCGAGGCACTGGGCGGCGAGACCGGTGTGGAACAGAAGGCCGAGCCGCCGAAGGCCACCAAGCCGGCAGAGGCAGGGCCGGCAATTCCAGCCGACGCGCCATTCTGAGACCTGCGGCGCTGTCGTGCGGGCAACGGCGCCGCTGTTTGCGGGTGTACACAGGGTTTACAAGTATTTAAACAACCATAAAGACTATGTAGCGCCGGTTTCTGTGGATAAGCAGTTTTTCTTTAGATTGAACAAGGTCTTGCAGCGATGGAAAGGGCGTGGACAAGCAATGTTCTGAGGCGGGATCGATTGTTGATGGAAATGCCCGGGGGCGCTGTGAGCAGACTTATCCACATTCCGCCCCGGTCTCGTGGCACAGCTTGTCCACCGCCTTTCCGGCCCTTTTCGCCGTCCCCTCGGTGGCAGGAAAGAGGATGACATGAGCGACGCGCGCCGGCCCGATGCAGGCCCGCGGCATGGGACGGAAGCCTCGTCCGCGCGCTGGGCGTTGTGGCGCCTCGACGACAACGGCAACCGCTTCCTGATGGCCTGCTTCGCCGATCGGGGGCGTGCCGAGGCCGCCGCCCGGGCGTATGCCGGGCGGGGCCACAAACAGACGTATTACGTGGAACCGGCCTGAAGCCGGGTGCAGATCAGGCCAGGACCTCGCCGTGCTCGCGCGTGGCGTGGAAGCCGACCTTCGGCCACTTCTCCCGCGTCACCTCGAGGTTGTAGCGGCTGGAGGCCAGGTAGACGGCGTTGCCATCCACATCCTTGCCGAGGCGCAAGGCCTGTTCGCGCTCGAAGTTGCGCTGGGTGAGGTCGTCCGGGAAGGTGAGCCAGCGCGCGGTGTGGATCTCGGCCGGCTCGAAGATCGCATCGACCTTGTACTCGTCCTTCAGTCGCTGGGCGACGATCTCGAACTGCAGCACGCCGACGGCGCCGAGCAGCATCTGGCCGCCTTCGAGTTCGAACACCTGGATCGCGCCCTCCTCGCCGAGCTCCTTCAGGCCCTTTTGCAGCTGCTTGGACTTGAGCGGGTCGCGCAGGCGCGCCGCGCGGAAGAGTTCGGGCGAGAAGTAGGGGATGCCCTTGAAGCCGAGGTTCTCGCCTTCGGTCAGGGTGTCGCCGATCTGCAGCTGGCCGTGGTTGTGGATGCCGATGATGTCGCCGGCGACGCCGTCGTCCTTGAGCACGCGCTCGTTGGCCATGAAGGTGAGGGCGTTGGCAAGTTTCATCTCGCGTCCGGCACGCACGTGCCTGACCTTCATGCCCGAGCTGTAGCGCCCGGAGCAGATGCGGAAGAAGGCGATGCGGTCACGGTGCTTCGGATCCATGTTGGCCTGGATCTTGAACACGAAACCGGAGAAGGCCGGCTCGGCCGCCTGCACCCTGCGGTTGCCACCATCGCGCGGCTGCGGCGGCGGCGCCCAGTCGAGCAAAGCCTGGAGGATTTCCTGCACGCCGAAGTTGTTGATGCCGGAGCCGAAGAAGACCGGGCTCTGCTGGCCGGCGAGGAAGTCGTCGAGATCGAACGGCGGCGACGCACCCTTGATCAACTCGACATCGTCGCGCAACTGGGCAACTTCCATCGGGAAGCGGCGATCGAGCTCGGCATTCGTCAGGCCGGCGATGATCTCGGCGTTGCTGCGCTTTTCCTCGCCTGCGGTAAAGGTCAGCACGCGGTCCTGCAGCAGATGGTAGACGCCGCGGAAGGCCTTGCCCATGCCGATCGGCCAGGTCACCGGCGCACACACGATCTTGAGCACGTCCTCGATCTCGGCCAGCAGCTCGAAAGGTTCGCGCACCTCGCGGTCCATCTTGTTCACGAAGGTGATGATCGGCGTGTTGCGCAGCCGGCACACCTCGAGCAGCTTGATCGTCTGCGCTTCCACGCCCTTGGCGGCGTCGATCACCATCACCGCCGCATCCACTGCGGTCAGCACGCGGTAGGTGTCTTCGGAGAAGTCCTCGTGGCCCGGGGTGTCGAGCAGGTTGATGGTGTGTCCCTGGTACTCGAACTGCATCACCGAGCTGGTCACCGAGATGCCGCGCTGCTTCTCCACCTCCATCCAGTCGGAGGTGGCGTGGCGGGCGGACTTGCGCGCCTTCACCGTGCCGGCGAGCTGGATCGCGCCGCCGTACAGCAGCAGCTTCTCGGTCAGCGTCGTCTTGCCGGCGTCGGGGTGGGAGATGATGGCGAAGGTGCGGCGCTTCTCGACGTCGCGCAGCAGTTCGGGCGGAAAGGGGGTGGAGGTCATCGGGGCTCGTCGGAAAAAAGAAACGCCGCCTGCCCGTGATCGGGCAAGGCGGGACAAGCGCAATTCTATCAACTAATTACCACCGTGCTGCGGCCTTGGGTGAGCGCGCGGCAAGGCTGGTTTGCGATGCCGCCACAGTGCATCACGACGGTGACATCGGGCTCGGTGCTCCGCCGCCGCGGATCTGTCGGCGCCGCAGGCTTCGTGCAGTTCGCGCGGCTTCGCGGCACAATTACGACCGTCCGACTTCGCGCGTTGCGTAGCGGGCCGCAATGAATCGTGGCGACGGGCTTCGGGCCCTTTCCACGACCGGACACATGGTGCCGATCTGCACATCGGCCGTCCGGCGCGGCGGTCTTCATACCGCCATCCACCTGTCGGGCCGCGAGGCCCGACCCTTAAGCCCCGGCGGCATCCCGCACCGGGGCGGCTGAGTAATTCGGGAGAGACAGATGAAACACCACTCCAGCGCCCCATTCGGGCGCCATTTCCGCTGCATCGAGCTTTCGGCGATGATTCCGGCGCCTGCGCGCACCCCCGACAACACCGGGTCGAAGGGGGTGAAGCCATGAACCGGCGCAATTTCTTCAAGACTTCCGCGCTGGCCGCCGGTCTTGCCCTTCCCGCCATCGCCCGCGCCACAGAGGGTGCGGGCAAGGCTATCCCCGCCGCCTTCGCGCCGACAGCGGCCGCCGGCTGGCGCGAATTCGAGGTCACCAGCCGCATCGAGCCGCTTGCCGGCGATGGTGTGCTGCGGGTCTGGGTGCCACTGCCGTCGATGCACGAGGCCGAGTGGTTCCGCCCCATGGGCAACGTGTGGCAGGGCAATGCCGAGACCATGCGCCTGGTGCGCGATCCGTCCGGCGCCGAGATGCTATACGCGCAGTGGGCGGCGGCGACCGCCGCGCCGGTGGTCGAAGTCCTGAGCCGCTTCGCCAGCCGCGACCGCGGTACCGACTTCTCCCGCCCGTCGGCCACGCCGCTGAAGCTGTCGGCCGATCAGCACGCGCTGTATACGCGGCCGACCGAACTGCTGCCCACCGACGGCATCGTGCGCGACACCGCGGTCGACATCACCCGCGGTGCCACGACCGACGAGGACAAGGCGCGCGCGATCTACGAATGGGTGGTGGACAACACCTTCCGCGAGCCGAAGACCCGCGGCTGTGGCCTCGGCGACATCGCCTTCATGCTCGAGTCGGGCAACCTGTCGGGCAAGTGTGCCGACCTCAACTCGCTCTACGTCGGCCTCGCCCGTGCCGTCGGCCTGCCGGCACGGGACGTGTACGGCGTGCGCGTGGCCGATTCGCGCTTCGGCTACAAGAGCCTGGGAAAGAGTGGCAACATCTCCAAGGCTCAGCACTGCCGCGCCGAGGTCTTTCTCGAGCGCTTCGGCTGGATCG
>JBFGZP010000324.1:0-3759 GCA_041586695.1 Thauera sp. | reverse complement strand
TTCTGGTTGTGGCTCACGACGGGCATGGTGACCAAGGAATGGGCTGCGATTCACCGCAAGCACCACGCCAAGTGCGAAACCGAGGAAGATCCGCACAGCCCGCAGACGCGAGGCATCCGCAAGGTCCTGTTCGAGGGCGCCGAGTTGTATCGCGCCGAGGCGAACAACCAGGAGACGCTGCAGCGCTATGGTCACGGTACGCCCGACGACTGGCTCGAGCGCAACATCTACCGTCGCTCGGTGCTGGGCGTGTCGATCATGATGGTCATCGACCTCGTCGCCTTCGGCCCCCTCGGGCTGACAATCTGGGCCGTGCAGATGGCGTGGATTCCGGTGTGGGCCGCCGGCGTCGTCAACGGCATCGGCCACTTCTGGGGCTACCGCAATTACGACTGCAGCGACGCTTCCCGAAACATCTCGCCGTGGGGCATCCTGATTGGCGGCGAGGAACTGCACAACAACCATCACAGCTTCGCCACCTCGGCCAAGCTGTCGGCGAAGTGGTACGAGTTCGACATCGGCTGGATGTACATCCGCATGCTGGAGATGGTCGGCCTGGCGAAGGCGAAGAAGGTGATTCCGGCGCCGAAGTTCGGTGACGCGAAGAGTGTGGTCGATTTCGACACCCTGCAGGCGATCGTCACCCACCGCTACGACGTGATGACGCGCTATATGTCATCGCTCAAGCGCGTGTGCGCGGACGAGATCGAGCGCCTCAAGGCGACCCACGAAGGCCGCTTCGATGCCCGCGCCCTCAAGCGCTGGGTGCTCTCGGGCGAGGACCGGGATCTCGACGACGGGCAGAAGCAGCAGCTCGAAGTTGTGGTGAAGGACAGCCAGGCCCTGACGACGGTGATGACAATGCGCGAGGAGCTGGCCGCGATCTGGGCCCGATCGAACGCCACGCGCGAGCAGCTGCTGAGCCAGCTGCACGACTGGATCGCGCGCGCAGAGCAGAGCGGTATCCGTCAGCTGCAGGATTTCTCGCTGCGGCTGCGTCGCTACGCGGTCTAAGCTCGCCCGTCTGCCAGAACAAAGGGGAGCCGCGGCTCCCCTTTGTTCTGCGGCGGCTCGATGTCTCTCAGGGTTCGCGCACCGCGTCGGCCCAGCAGTTGGGCGTTTCGTACAGGCGCACGCGCTCCAGGCGGAGGTGATTGCCGTAGGTGTCGCGGTAGGCCGGATCGAGGATGCGGAAGGCTTCGGCGGCGAGGTTCTCGGCGGTCGGCACGACGTCGAGCACCACCGACTTGTGGCCCGGTATCGACTGCAGGAATTCGAGCACCTGGGCATCGCCGCGATAGACCAGGAAGGCGTGGTCCCAGCAGCTCACGATGCGCTCGCTGGCAATGTGCTTGACGTCGGCGAAATCCATCACCATGCCATTGACCGGCGTTCCTTCGGCCTTGATGATTTCGCCGGAGAGCGTTACCTCGATGGCGTAGCGATGGCCGTGCAGGTGGCGGCACTGGCTGGCATGATCGGGAATCCGGTGTCCGGCATCGAATTCGAGACGGCGGGTGATGCGCATGATGAACCTCGACTCAGGGGCGCGGATTATACCACCGCCTGTCTTGTCCCCGTGCCGCTGCCGATTTGCAAGTGATTGAGAAAGATATGGTTTCCTCCTCCAAGCCGCTGACGATCCGCAACCATGACCGTGACCTCGCCGGTCTGACCTACGTCTACGCCGTGCTGTCGCGCCGCGCAGGCGGGGTGTCGGTCGGGATCAACCTCAATCCCAACAACGCCTGCAACTGGCACTGTGCGTATTGCCAGGTGCCGGGCCTGGTGCGCGGCAAGGCGCCCGACATCGATCTCGCATTGCTCGAGCGCGAGCTGCGTGGATTTCTTGCCGACCTGGTGCACGGCGACTGGATGCAGCGTTTCGTACCGGCCGAAGGCCGCGTGATATCCGACATCGCCTTCTCCGGCAACGGCGAGCCGACGAGTGCGGCGGTGTTTCCCGAGGCGGTCGAGCTCGTGCTGCGGCTGCGCGGTGAATTCGGACTTGACGGCGGACTCGACGGCGCGGGCATCGAGGGCGTTGCCGTGCCCGTGCGCCTGATCACGAATGGCAGCCTCATGGCGCAGGCACGGGTGCAGCAGGGCGTGGGCCGGCTGGGTGAAGGCGGCGGGGAGGTGTGGTTCAAGGTCGATGCCGGCGAGGCCGCGGCGATCGAGCGCATCAACGGCGTGAATCTGGCGCCCGAGGCGATTGTGCGCAATCTCGCCTGCTGTGCGTCCCTGTGCCCGACCTGGGTGCAGACCTGCATGTTCCGCTGGGACGGCGTGGCGCCCGCTCGGGCCGAGATCGATGCCTATCTCGAGGTCCTCGCGCAGGCGGGCGTCGAGCGCCTGCAGGGGGTGCTGCTCTACGGTATCGCCCGCCCGTCGATGCAGCCCGAGGCGCCGCGGCTGGCGCCGCTGAGCATCGACGAACTCGAAGCGATTGCGCTGCGCATAAAAGAAAAGGGGCTGACGGTCCGCGTCAGCCCCTGATCCTCGGGATGTTGCCTCGGTTCAGCGCTCCTTGCGCTTGGCACGGGCTTCCTTCTTGAGGGACTTGTAGAGATCCGGATTGGTTGACTTCAGATACTCGGCTACATCGACGTCTTCCTTCTTGACCTTGTTGATGTCGATCTGCTCAATGTGGACCAGACGCAACAGGGCCTGCACGGGGCGCGGGATGTTACGTCCGCTTTCGTAGCGCGAGCCGCCGCTCTGGGTCACGCCGATCTTGGACCAGAACTGGGACTGGTTCATACCCAGCTTGCGACGAATCTCGCGTACGTCGAACTTTTCGGTGCTTTTCATGATGGTCGATCCTCAGATGGACTCCGCAAATGTCATCACGGAATGACGATGACAATATCCGCAGGGCGGTATTTGGTATGACTAAAGTGGTATGGCAAATTAAGTATAGAATAGTATTCCCTCTACATACAACGTCGGATTTCCCCTATCTTGGCGATAGATGAAAACAATCTTCGGCGGCGTGTGATGTGTTGCACGACAGCGTCGCCGCCCTCGTTGTCCTGCAAAGGAATCAGTCTTTCGCTAGAATCCCGTGCTTTATCCACAAGCATTTGGATACGACGATGGCACTGATAGTTCAGAAATACGGTGGCACCTCGGTGGGCAGCCCCGAGCGCATCAGGAACGTTGCCCAGAAGGTGAAGAAGTTCCGTGCCCAGGGGCACCAGGTGGTCGTGGTGGTGTCGGCGATGAGCGGCGAGACCAACCGCCTGATCGCGCTGACCAAGGAGGTCGCAAGCAACCCCAGCCCGCGCGAGCTCGACGTCGTGATCTCGACCGGCGAGCAGGTCACCATCGGCCTGCTGTGCATGGCGCTCGAGGACGTGGGGGTGACGGCCAAGAGCTATACCGGTGGCCAGGTGAAGATCCTCACCGACTCCCTGCATACCAAGGCCCGCATCCTCAACATCGACGAGGCGCCGATGCGCCAGGACCTGGACGAGGGCAAGGTCATTGTCGTGGCCGGTTTCCAGGGCGTGGACGAGCACGGCAATATCACCACCCTGGGGCGCGGTGGCTCCGATACCACCGGCGTCGCGCTGGCGGCGGCGCTGAAGGCCGACGAGTGCCAGATCTATACCGACGTCGATGGCGTCTACACCACCGACCCGCGTGTCGTGCCCGAGGCGCGCAAGCTCGACACCATCACCTTCGAGGAGATGCTGGAGATGGCCAGCCTCGGCTCGAAGGTGCTGCAGATCCGCTCGGTCGAATTCGCCGGCA
>JBFGZP010000323.1:0-3777 GCA_041586695.1 Thauera sp. | reverse complement strand
GGCGGTTCGACTACCTGTTGGTACCGATGCGGGTGCTGACACAAGGAATGGACAACGGCGTCCATCGCCTGCGGTTCATCGACGATGAGCCGCGCGCGGTGCGACGCCGTTGTGGTTTTTCCGCGGCTCATTCGGTCATCCGGTTCGGGAGTTCATGGCAATGCAGGCTCGGAATGGTGCAAACAGCGAGGCAAACCCGATGCGTTGCGACTTCCTCGTCGGCTCGATGGCGCTTTCGGGGCAGCGATGATGGGAACGTCGGGATCGGGGGTGAGTAGCGGAGTGTGGGCGGCGGGCTCGGACGCGCCGGAGAAGAAGGAGATCCGCGTCGGCTTCATGCCGCTGACCGACTGCGCCTCGGTGGTCATGGCCGCCGTTCGCAAGTTCGACGAGAAGTACGGCATCAGGATCGTCCCGAGCAGAGAGGCGAGTTGGGCCTCGGTGCGCGACAAGCTGGTGTCGGGCGAGCTCGATGCCGCGCACGTGCTCTACGGGCTCGTCTACGGCGTACATCTGGGCATCGGCGGACCGAAGGAGGACATGGCCGTCCTGATGACGCTCAACAACAACGGCCAGGGCATCAGCCTGTCGACGCAGATGCAGGAGCGCGGCGCGACCGACGGCCCCTCGTTGAAGAGGCTGGTGGCGGCCAACGCCGCCGGCAGCTTCACCTTCGCCCAGACCTTTCCCACCGGCACGCACGCGATGTGGCTGTACTACTGGCTCGCCGCCAACGACATCCACCCCTTCGTGGACGTGCGATCCATCGTCGTGCCGCCGCCTCAGGTGGTGGCCAGCGCGCGCGCCGGCAAGGTGCACGGCTTCTGTGTCGGCGAGCCCTGGAACCAGCGCGCGATCATCGACCAGGCGGGTTTCACGGTTGCCACCAGCCAGGACATCTGGAGCGATCACCCGGAAAAGGTGCTCGGCACGACGGCCGAGTGGGTGACGAAGCACCCGAACACGGCGCGTGCGCTGACGGCTGCGGTGCTCGAGGCCTCGCGCTGGATCGACGCTTCACAGGCCAACCGCCGCGCCACGGCCGAAACCATCGCCGAGAGCGCCTATGTGGACACCGACGTGAGTGTGATCGTCGGGCGCATGCTCGGCCGCTACGAGAACGGCCTGGGCAAGCGCTGGGACGACGCCGCCGCGATGAAGTTCTTCGACGACGGTGCGGTGAACTACCCCTATCCCTCCGATGGCATGTGGTTCCTGACCCAGCATCGTCGCTGGGGGCTGCTCGACCGCGACCCGGATTACCTCGGCGTGGCCAGGGCGATCAATCGCGTCGACGTCTACCGGCAGGCCGCCGTCGCGGCGGGCGTGGCGCTACCCGACAGCGACATGCGCGGGGCGAAGCTGATCGACGGCGTGATGTGGGATGGCAATGAGCCGGCGAGGTACGCCAGGTCCTTCGCGATCAAGGCCTGACGGGGCGGATGGAAACATGAGGATTGTGGCGATCGCGGTGGCGTCCGGCACCGCGAGCAGGCTTCGGGCTTGCGGGCATATTTTTTTAGCAGCGGCAGGTGGGCCATTCGTGGGTCGACGCTGCCTGACCAGGAGACGTTCATGAGCAAGGTTTTTCTCGTTGGAGCAGGGCCGGGTGCGGCGGACCTGCTCACCCTGCGCGCGGCGCGTGTGCTGCAGCAGGAAGCGGACATCGTGCTGGCCGACGACCTCGTGTCGGCCGAGATCCTGGCGCTGGTCCGCCCCGCGTCGCGCGTGCTGCGGGTCGGCAAGCGCGGCGGGCGGATGTCGACGCCGCAGACCTTCATCCACCGCCTGATGGTGCGCTATGCGCGCCGCGGGCTCACGGTCGTGCGTCTCAAGGGCGGCGACCCCTTCGTCTTCGGCCGCGGCGGCGAGGAGGTCGAGGCGCTGCGCGAGGCCGGGATCGAGGCCGAGGTGGTGTCCGGGCTGACCGCCGGCATCGCCGTGCCGGCGGCGGTCGGCATTCCGGTCACCCACCGTGCCCACACGCACGGCGTGACCCTGGTGACCGGCACCGCCGGCCCTGGCTGTGGCGAGCCGAACTGGGCAGCCCTGGCCAATAGCGGCACGACGCTGGTGATCTACATGGGCCTTGGCCGACTGCTCAACATCGCGGCAAGGCTGATCGCCGCAGGCCTCGCGCCCGAAACCCCGGCCGCGGCCATCGCCGGGGGCACGACCGCCGCCGAGCGCCACCTGGTCGGCACGCTGGCGGACCTCCCCATGCGCGTCGCCGCCGAGGGCCTGGCTTCGCCCGTGATCATCGTCGTCGGCGCGGTCGCCGCCCTCGCATCCACCGGCGCCATCGACGGGCTCCTTGCCCGCCGTGCCGCCTGAACACCCTGGCAGGAGAATTTCCATGAAAAAGATGAAACTGGTACTCGTCGGCAACGGCATGGCGGGTGTGCGCACGCTCGAGGAATTGCTCAAGCTCGCGCCCGACATGTACGACATCACCGTGTTCGGCGCCGAGCCCCACGGCAACTACAACCGCATCCTCCTGTCCCCCGTGCTGGCGGGCGAGATGAAGCTGCCCGAGATCATGCTCAACGATCTCGACTGGTATCGCGACAACGGCATCACGCTGCATGCCGGCAAGAAGGTGGCGAAGATCGATCGGGTCAAGCGCAGGGTCATCGCCGACGACGGCACCGAGGCCGCCTACGACCGCCTGCTGCTTGCCACCGGTTCGGTACCCTTCATCCCCCCCATTCCCGGCAAGGACCTGCCCGGCGTGCTCGCCTATCGTGACATCGCCGATACCGAGGCGATGATCGAGGCCGCCAGCCGGCACAAGCATGCGGTGGTGATCGGCGCCGGCCTGCTCGGCCTCGAGGCGGCCAACGGCCTGATGCTGCGCGGCATGGACGTCACCGTGGTGCACCTGGCGGACTGGATCATGGAGCGACAGCTCGACAAGGCCGCCGCCGACATGCTGCAGGCCTCGCTCGAGGCCAAGGGCATGAAGTTCCTGCTGTCGAAGCAGACCGAGGCCCTGGTCCAGGGCGAATCCGGCCGCGTCTGCGCGGTGCGTTTCAAGGACACGACGGAGATCCCCGCCGACCTCGTCGTCGTCGCCGCCGGCATCCGCCCGAGCTTCGCCCTCGCCGAGGAGGCGGGCCTGTACTGCGGCACCGGCCGCGTGCGCGGCATCCAGGTGTCCGACACGCTGCAGACGATCACCGACCCGCGCATCTACGCCGTCGGCGAGTGCGTCGCCCACCGTGGCGTGGCCTACGGTCTGGTGGCGCCGCTGTTCGAACAGGGCAAGGTGTGCGCCAACCATCTGGCGAACTACGGCATCGGCCGCTACGAGGGCTCGGTGACCTCGACCAAGCTCAAGGTCACCGGCGTCGACGTATTCTCCGCCGGTGACTTCTCCGGCGGCCCCGACACCGAGGAGATCGTGCTGCACGACAAGCAGGGCGGCGTGTACAAGCGCATCGTCATCCGCCAGAACCGCATCGTCGGCTCGGTGCTCTACGGCGACACCGCCGACGGCGCCTGGTACTTCCAGCTGATGAAGGACCAGCAGGACATCCACGAGATCCGCGACCACCTGATGTTCGGCCAGAACCACCTCGGCGACACCGGCCACAAGGGCGAGAACCGCGCGGCGGCGATGGCCGACAGCGCCGAGGTGTGCGGCTGCAACGGCGTCTGCAAGGGCACGATCGTCAAGGCGATCAAGGAGAACGGCCTGTTCTCGCTCGACGACGTCAAGAAGCACACCAAGGCGGCCTCGAGTTGCGGCTCCTGCACCGGACTGGTCGAGCAGAT
>JBFGZP010000322.1:0-3777 GCA_041586695.1 Thauera sp. | reverse complement strand
GCCATGGCGTCGAACAGCTCGGCCATGGCGTCGTGCGGCTCGATCTGGATCGTGTAGGGGTTGAAGCTCAGCCCGAGCGACTCGATGAAGCGGCGGTTGAAGCCTTCCCAGTCGAACTCGGGCCAGGCCGACAGGTGGGCATTGTAGTTGCCGACCGCGCCGTTGAACTTGGCCGTCAGCGCCACCGCCGCGATCGCGGCGCGCGCGCGCACGAGGCGTGCGGCGATATTGGCCATCTCCTTGCCGAGGGTGGTCGGGCTGGCGGGCTGGCCGTGCGTGCGCGACAGCATCGGCAGGTCGGCGAGCGCATGGGCGAGCTCGCGAAAGCGCGCGATCACCGCGTCCACCGCCGGCAGCAGCACCTCGTCGCGCCCGGCCTGCAGCATCAGCGCATGCGAGGTGTTGTTGATGTCTTCCGAGGTGCACGCGAAGTGGATGAACTCGGACACCTTCATGACCTCGGCATTGTGGCCGAGGCGCTTCTTCAGCCAGTACTCCATCGCCTTGACGTCGTGGTTGGTGGTGGCCTCGATCGCCTTCACCGCCTCGCCGTCCTCGGTCGAGAACTGCGCCACCACCGCGTCGAGCTCGGCCACCGTCGCCGGCGAGAAAGGGGCGATCTCGGCCAGCTTCGACTCGGCGGCCAGCGCCTTGAGCCATTCCACCTCCACCTTCACCCGGTTGCGGATCAGGCCGTGCTCGGAGAAGTGTTCGCGCAGGCCGGCGACCTTGCCGTGGTAACGGCCGTCGAGCGGAGACAGGGCGGTAAGCGGAGACGGTGCAGCGAGGGACATGGCGGAACTTCCGGACAAAATGGTATTTTACCGCTTCGCCCCCCTGCCGGCGCGGCAACACGCCGGCAGGCAACCGATTTCGCCAACACGCCGCGGCGCCGGGCACCAGCCCTCGCCGCGCAGCCCGGAGCGCAGAGACCCTAACCGTGAGCACATCGGACACCTACCGCATCGAGGTGGAGGCCGTGGCGGAGTACATCGCCGCGCAATCTCACCCCGAAGACGACCACTACGTTTTCGCCTATCACATCACGATCCGCAACGCCGGCACCGTCCCCGCGCAGCTGATCAGCCGCCGCTGGATCATCACCGACGGCACCGGCAAGGTCCAGGAAGTGCATGGCCAGGGCGTGATCGGGGAGCAGCCGCTGCTGGCGCCGGGCGAGAGCTTCCGCTACTCCAGCGGCTGCGTGCTCGAGACGCCCGTCGGCACCATGCACGGCAGTTACCAGATGAGCGCCGACGACGGCCACCGCTTCGACGCCGAGATCCCGCCCTTCATGCTGGCGATGCCGCGCGTGCTGCACTGATGCGCGCCACCGTCGCGGCCCGCCACGGCGGCTAGAGCTCGACCTGCGTCCCCAGCTCCACCACCCGGTTGGGCGGGATGCGGAAGTAGTCGGCCGCACTGCCGGCGTTGCGGAACATGACGATGAACAGCTTCTCGCGCCATCCCGGCATGCCCGAGCCGATGCTCGACACCAGCGACTCGCGGCCGAGGAAGAAGGAGGTGTTCATCAGGTCGAACTTCAGGCCCAGTTTTGCGCAGCGCGCCAGTTCGGCCGGAATGTCCGGCTCGTCCTTGAATCCGTAGCGTACCCACAGCCGCCAGAAGCCGTAGTCGAGCGGCTCGAGCCGCAGGCGCTCGTCCTCGGGCACGCGCGGCACGTCGGCGGTGTCGACGTTGAGCAGCACCACGCGCTCGTGCAGCACCTTGTTGTGCACCAGGTTGTGCAGCAGCGCGCGCGGCACGCCTTCGGGCCAGGTGGTGAGGAACACCGCGGTACCGGCCACGCGCGGCGGCGGCTCGTTGAACAGCGACTGGATGAACAGGTCCATCGGGATCGTGTCGCCGCGGATGCGGTCGTTGAGCAGCGCGCGGCCGCGCTTCCAGGTCGTCAGCGCAGTGAAGATCAGCCCGCCGATCAGCAGCGGGAACCAGCCGCCGGAGACCACCTTCGTCATCGTCGCGGAGAAGAAGGCGAAGTCCACGGTGATGAAGATCGCCAGGAACAAGACCGATTTCGCCAGGCTCCAGCGCCACAGCGCACGCACGACGACGAAGGCGAGCAGGGTGTCGATCATCATCGTCAGCGTCACCGCGATGCCGTAGGCGGACGCCAGCGCGCTCGATGACTGGAAGCCCACCACCAGGGCGACGACCGCGCCGAGCAGCATCCAGTTCACCCCCGGCACGTAGATCTGGCCGATCTCCTTCTCCGAGGTGTGCACCGTGCGCATGCGCGGCGCGTAGCCGAGCTGGACCGCCTGCCGCGTCAGCGAGAAGGCGCCGGAGATGACCGCCTGGCTGGCGATGATGGTGGCGCAAGCCGCCAGCGCCACCATCGGATAGACGAGCGGCCCGGGCACCAGCAGGTAGAAGGGGTTGCGCAGGTTGTCCGGGTGGTCGAGGATCAGCGCGCCCTGCCCGAGGTAGTTCAGGTAGAGCGCGGGAAAGACGACGAAGAACCAGCCGTACTTGATCGGCCGCCGGCCGAAGTGCCCCATGTCGGCGTATAGCGCCTCGCCGCCGGTGATCGCGAGCACCACCGCACCCAGCGCGAGCCAGCCGATCAGCGGCTGGTCGGCGAAGAAGCGCAGCGCCCAGTACGGATTGATCGCGCCGAGGATCTCCGGATGCAGCACGATGCCGCCGAGCCCGAGCAGCGCCAGCACCGCGAACCAGCACAGCATCACCGGCCCGAAGATCGCGCCGACGCTGCCGGTGCCGCGGCGCTGCATCACGAACAGCACGCCCAGCAGCACGAGCGCGATCGGCAGCACGAAGGGCTCGAAGGCCGGCGTCGCCACTTCCAGCCCCTCGACCGCGGAGAGCACCGAGATCGCCGGCGTGATCATGCCATCGGCGTAGAACAGCGCGGCGCCGAACACTCCCAGCGCCGACAGCCACCACGCCCGGCGGCCGGGTTCGATGACGCGCAGCGCGAGCGAGGTCAGCGCCATGATGCCGCCCTCGCCGCGGTTGTCGGCGCGCATGATGAACATCACGTACTTCGCCGACACCACCAGCATCAGCGCCCAGAACACCAGCGACAGGATGCCGTACACGTTGGCCGGCGTGACCGGCACGGCGTGCGGGCCGTTGAAGACCTCCTTCAGCGTGTACAGCGGGCTGGTGCCGATATCACCGTAGACGACGCCGATGGCCGCAATCGCCAGGCCGGCGATGCCGGACTTTGGCGCACCCGGGTGCGGCGCATCGAGTGCCTGGGCGGCGGCCTCGGGGTTTGCGGACTCGTCCGAGCCATCCTGTTGTCGCACGATCGACCTCCGAACCGCTCACACCCACTGCCAGGGAACCCCGCCCGCCCTGCTCCCGGCGCACCGGGCCGGAAGGCTCAGCTGCGGTAATCCGCGTTGATCTTGACGTAGTCGTAGGAGAAGTCGCAGGTCCACACGGTCGCCGCCGCGTCGCCGCGCGCGAGGTCGATGCGCACCGTGAGCTCGGCATGCTTCATGATGCGTGAGCCCGCCTCCTCGACATAGCTCGCCGCGCGCCCGCCGTGCTCGGCCACCAGCACCGATTCGTCCGGGTTGCCCAGCCACACCCGCAGCTTCGACACGTCGAGGTCGTCGATGCCGGCGTAGCCGATCGCCGCGAGGATGCGGCCGAGGTTGGGGTCTGAGGCGAAGAAGGCGGTCTTCACCAGCGGCGAATGCGCCACCTCGTAAGCCACCTTGCGGCACTCGTCGCGATCGCCGCCGCCTTCCACCGCGATGCTCATGAACTTGGTCGCGCCCT
>JBFGZP010000321.1:0-3782 GCA_041586695.1 Thauera sp. | reverse complement strand
CGAGATCGACAGGACCGATATCTGCGGCATGCCGTAGTACACCCAGAGAATCAGCACCAGGATCGGAACCGCACGCACCAGCTCGACGTACAGCCGGTTGACGCCGCGCAGGTAAAAATTCGACGACAGCCCGGGCAACGCGATCAGCAGGCCGACGGTGATCGAAATCAGGATCGCGGTAAAGGACAGCTGCACCGTGTACTGCAACCCGCCGAGCAGGAACTGCAGGTTCGACAGGCCCTTGGGCGTGGCCGGGTTGACCACGTACCAGCCCCACTCGGCCGAACAGCCCGCGAGCAGCGGCGGCAGCGTGACGATGGCGAGCATTTTTTTCGCGTTCATGGCTTCAGTGGTGCAGGATCTTCTGCAGGAAATCCTGGCAGCGCCGGCTGCTCGGCGCCTCGAAAAACCGCTGCGGCGGTCCCGTTTTTCGTCTGCTTACTTCGTGGGCGTGCACTCAGGAGTGAATGTCGGACGGCCACTTGGCAACGGCGCACAGGATGAAGCGCAGTTGCATTAACGTGATGTGGTCGGATTCGCCTGCGCGCAAACAGTTTCTCTTTGCTCTCCTGCATGCCTAAGCTTAGCTTTCGTCCGTCTGCGCGGGATTTACGCGTGCCTGCTGCAATGCGACAATCGCGGACCCGAGGTGGCGCCGAGGTGGCGCATTCGACACAGGAGCGTACGCATGAAGCGCAAGGGCATCATCCTCGCCGGCGGCTCCGGCACGCGGCTGTATCCGGTGACCAAGGCGGTGTCCAAGCAGCTGCTGCCGATCTACGACAAGCCGATGATCTACTACCCGCTCAGCACCCTGATGCTGGCGGGCATTCGCGACATCCTCGTCATCTCCACGCCGCAGGACACGCCGCGCTTCCAGCAGCTGCTCGGCGACGGCAGCGACTGGGGCCTCAACCTGCAGTACGCGGTGCAGCCCAGCCCGGACGGGCTCGCCCAGGCCTTCATCATCGGCCGCGACTTCATCGGCGGGGGCCCGATCGCACTCGTGCTCGGCGACAACATCTTCTACGGCAACGACCTCAACTCCCTGCTCGGCAACGCGATGGCGCGCGAGCAGGGGGCGACCGTGTTCGCCTACCATGTGCTCGACCCCGAGCGCTACGGCGTGGTGGCCTTCGACGAGGCGGGGCGCGCGACCTCGCTGGAAGAAAAGCCGGCGCGACCGCGCAGCAACTACGCGGTGACCGGGCTGTATTTCTACGACAACCAGGTGGTGGACATCGCCGCCGGGTTGAAGCCGTCGGCGCGCGGCGAACTCGAGATCACCGACGTGAACCGCGCCTATCTGGAACGCGGGCAGCTGAGCGTGCAGATGATGGGGCGGGGCTATGCCTGGCTCGACACCGGCACGCACGAGAGCCTGAACGAGGCGAGCGCCTTCATCGAGACCATCGAGCACCGCCAGGGTCTGAAGGTGGCCTGTCCGGAGGAGATCGCTTTCGAGCGCGGTTTCATCGACGCGGAGCAACTCGCCCGCCTCGCGCAGCCGCTGGCGAAAAGCGGCTACGGCCAGTACCTGTTGCGCCTGCTCAAGGAAGGCCGCCCGCTGTGAGCCCGGCGTCGACCCACGCCCCGGTGCGGGAGCTTCCCGCGAGCGGGATCCGTCGGTCGTGCCGCTTCGGCGCGCGCTGAGCGCGGGACGCCGGCATTGCGCATACTCCTGACCGGCGCCAGCGGTTTCGTCGGCCGGCCCCTTGCCGCGCGCCTGCTGGCCGACCCTGCGCTGACGCTGCGTGCGGCCTATCGACACGTGCCGGCGATGACGCCGGCCGGGATGTCGGTTTGCGCGGTGGGCGAACTCGGCGCGGACACCGACTGGCGCGCTGCGGTCGAGGCGGTGGACGTGGTGCTGCATTGCGCCGCCCGCGCCCACGTCATGCGCGAGACCGAGGCCGATCCGGCAGCCGCGTTCCGGCAGGCGAATACCGATGGCACGCTGGCTCTGGCGCGGGCGGCGGCGCGGGCGGGCTGTCGACGCTTCGTATTCCTCAGTTCGGTGAAGGTCAATGGCGAGGCGAGCGCGGCCGGCCGCCCCTTGCGCGCCGACGATGCGCCGGCGCCTTGCGACGCATACGGGCGGTCGAAGCTGGAGGCCGAGATCGGCTTGCGCGCGCTGGCGGCGGAGACCGGGCTCGAGGTGGTGATCCTGCGCCCGCCGCTGGTGTACGGGCCGGGCGTGAAGGGCAATTTCCTCGCCATGATGCGCGCTCTGCGCCGGGGCCTGCCGCTGCCGCTCGGTGCGACGCGGAACCGCCGCAGCCTGATCGCGCTCGACAATCTCGTCGACCTGATCGTGAGTTGCGCGACGCACCCGGCGGCGGCCGGGCAGGTCTTTCTCGCCAGCGATGGTGAAGACCTGTCGACCGACGAGCTGCTGCGCCGCACCGGGCGGGCGCTGGGGCATCCGGCCCGGCTGGTGCCGGTGCCGCTTGCGCTGCTGCGGGCCGGCGCAGCGCTTTGCGGCAGGCGCGAGCTTTTCCGGCGCTTGTGCGGTTCGCTGCAGGTCGATATCGAGCACACGCAGCGTGTACTCGGGTGGCACCCGCCGATGGCGGTGGATGAGGCGCTGGCCGCGGCGGCGCGACACTTCCTGGCGCACGAGCGACAATGACGATGTGGTGGCTCTTTCCGCTCGTCTTCACCGTCGCCGTGCTGCTTACCGGCGCCGTGCGCCGCTATGCCCTGGCACGCAGCCTGCTGGACATTCCGAACGCACGCAGCTCGCACACCGCGCCCACGCCGCGCGGCGGCGGCATGGCGATCGTGGCGAGCTTTGTCGCGGCGACGCTGGTGCTGGCGGCGATCGGGCAGGTGCCGGGCCATGTGGCGCTTGCGCTTGGCGGCAGCGGCATGCTGGTGGCGACGGTGGGCTTCATCGACGATCACGGCGGCCTGCGCGCGCGCTGGCGCCTGGTGGCTCATTTCGCCGCAGCGGCCTGGGGGCTGTACTGGCTCGGTGGCATGCCGGCTCCGACGCTGTTCGGCGTGGGCTTCGCGCCCGGCTGGCCGGGGCAGGCGATTGCCGTGGTCGCGCTGGTGTGGCTGCTCAATCTGTACAATTTCATGGACGGTATCGATGGGCTCGCCGGCATCGAGGCGGTGACCGTCGGGCTCGGCGCGACCCTGTTGTGCCTGCTGGCCGGCGAGGGCGCGCATGCGGTGCTGCCGTCGGTGCTCGCGCTTGCTGCTGCCGGCTTCCTGTGCTGGAACTATCCGCCGGCGAAGATCTTCATGGGCGATGCGGGGAGCGGTTTCATCGGACTCGTGCTGGGATTGCTGGTGGTCGACGCGGCGGGCGCCGCGCCGGGCCTGCTGTGGGGATGGCTGATCCTGCTCGGCGTCTTCGTCGTCGACGCGACGATTACCTTGCTACGGCGCGTTGTGCGCGGAGAGCCGTTCCACCAGGCACATCGCAGTCATGCCTACCAGCACGCATCGCGCCGCTGGCGGTCGCACAAGCGGGTGAGCCTGGCAGCGGCGGCGATCAACCTGCTGTGGCTGCTGCCGCTGGCGGCGCTGGTGGTACGCGGCTGGATGGAGGGCGTGCTGGCGCTGATGCTGGCCTATGCACCGCTGGTGTGGCTTGCGCTGCGCTTCGACGCCGGCGCGCCCGATAGGCACGACCTTGCAGCCCGCTCGGGAGTTCGCTAGGTGACGCGCGACTGCTCGCCCGGGCCATGCGGCGCGAGATCGGAGGCGGGCGCAACGGGCGTTCGTTGTGCGCGCTGGCGTGCCGATACGCGCGTCTGCGCCTGATATTG
>JBFGZP010000320.1:0-3818 GCA_041586695.1 Thauera sp. | reverse complement strand
TAGGGGCGGGATCTCCTCGCGCATGAAGTTTTGGCCGACGGCAAGCTCGAGCGGATCGATGACCGCCTTGAGCCGTGCGAAGGTGCGCATTTCATCGTTGGCTACCATATCTGCGTAATTCGGATTGTGGGCCTTCAGAAGGTAGCGGCCGTCGTGTGCCTTGGTGACCTGACGCAGTAGGTATTGGTTTTCGCCCGCCTCGTCCTGCTTTTCGATCGCCATCACGCTGCCGGTGATCGAGCCGGCATTTGTGGGGCTCAAGAGTTCGAGGAGCAGGTAGTCGCCGTCGCGAATGGGATGCTTGCCGCCGTCCATCGAGTTACCGCCGGCCCGCGCGATGAAGTGCCGTGCCGGCTCAAGGCGGCCGTACCCGATACCGAGGCTGCGATACTCTTCGACGTCCGCCTTGCTAGTCTTGAAGTGGCCGCAAGCGATTCGCAGATTGGGAAAGTACGGAAGCTCGGTGCGTTCTGGCGTTGGGCGTTTGAACGGCACGACGTTGCCCGGCGTTGCGGCGACGATTCGGCGCATTTCGTAGGCAGCGAGGCGGTAGTCGATAAGCTCCTGGAGCAAGTTGGAGAACGTCTCCAGCTGGGTGGCCTTCACCTCGAAGGTCGGCTGAAAACGTTGTGCATCGATCCTAAAGAACTGCGTCGTGGCAGTCGATTGGTTGCCGCCGATCCAGGCATTGACCGGATTTTCGCGCCAATAGCGGAGCCAGGCGGCGTTGCTGCCATCGATATTCGACCGCTGAAGATCGGGCAGATCGGCGAGGAGGGGACGCCGTCGCTGCAGCACCTGCCAAGAGCGTTCGGCGAGCGCGGGCAGAGTCGGCGCACTGACCCAGCCGTCGAGTTCCTGCAGCGCTTCCAGCAGTACCATCTTGAAACTCTTTGTCATCGCCGTGGTTTCGACTTCGCGCAGGAAGGCGCGGTGCGTGGCGGCCGCTTCCGATTCGTCCTGGATAAGGTCGCCCATCGATTCGACGAGTTCAAACCAGCTGCCATACTGCTGGCGGGCCCGTGCGACGTTTGCCCCGGCACGATAGAACTCGGCGAGCGTAGGTCGCCGGCCGAGGCCGAGTCGCAGCGCCTCGTATTCTTTGGCGATGCCATCGGTGTCGAGCGACTTCAGGAATTCGATGAGTTCTAGGTCGTAGTTGATGAAGCAGCCGGCCGGAAGCTCCAGCCGCTGCGTTTCGACCTTGCGGGCGAACTCGGCGAGCTGACGGTAGCTCGCACCCACGCCGAGCAAGGCCTGTGGCTTGTGCAGGAAGCTGTGATGGTTGCCGATGAAGTCGAGTACGACCAGCTTGTCCTTTCCCTCCGCCTGGCGCAGTCCTCGACCGAGCTGCTGCAGGAAGAGGATCTTCGACTCGGTTGGGCGCAGCATCATCACCGTGTCGATGTCGGGTAGATCCACGCCCTCGTTGAATAGATCCACCGAGAAGACGACTTCGAGACGGCGGTCGGACAGGCGCTCGAGGGCGTCGCCGCGACTGAGTATTGACCCGGCATAGACGGCGGCCGAAGCCACCCCGGCGCGGACGAACTGATCGGCCATGAACTCCGCGTGGCGGATCGATACGCAGAAGGCAAGGGTGCGCCGCTGTGCGCGTTGTCGCCACTGGTTCAGGACGTGGCGGGCTCGGGCCAGTGTGGCGAGCTTGTTGGAGAGCTGCTCGGGGTCGAAGCGGCCGTTGCGCCACGGGATTTCACGGTAATCGACCGAGTCGTCGAAAATCCCAAAGTAATGGAAGGGCGCAAGCAGCCTGGCTTCGATGCCCGCGAAGAGATTGCAGGTGAACACCAAGTTGTCGTCGCACAGCGAAAGGATGTCCGACTGGTCGCTGCGTTCGGGTGTGGCGGTTAGGCCGAGCAGGAACTGCGGGGCGAAATGGCCCAACAGGCGGCGGTAGGTCGATGCTGCGGCATGGTGGAATTCGTCGATCACCACGTAATCGAAGTGCTGCGGCGCGAAGCGCTCCAGGTGGGCTGCGCGGCTCAGCGTCTGTACGGAGGCGCAGAGCACGTCTACCTGGCTGTCGCGCGTCTGCCCCATGTAGAAGCCGACCCGTGCGTTCGGGCGGATGCGTAGAAAGGTCTCGGCGGCCTGATTGAGGATCTCTTCGCGATGGGCAACGAACAGGATGCGGCGGGCACCGGTCTGTTCGGCATCGAAGGCCGACAGCCAGGTCTTGCCCAGGCCCGTCGCGAGCACTACGAGGCCGCGACGGAAACCATGGCGGCGGGTAGCAGCGAGTGCTTCGAGGGCCTCTATTTGCACTGGCGTGGGTGTCGGTGGCGCTTCCGCCTCGTCGCTGCCGGGCGCGATCGCGCGCGGTGGCGGGACGCGGCGTGCCTCGTAGCGGTCTATCCAGGCGTCGGTGAGTGCCAGGGCGCGGGGGTGGGCGAACAACTGCTCGAAGCGTGACCGGGCCTCCAAGTAGCCGTCGTCGCCTGGGTAGTCGATCCGGTAGTTCCACTCCAGCCCATCTCTCAATGCTTGTCGGCTGATGTTGCTGGAGCCGATAAAGGCGGCGCCATTAAGGTGGCCTTGCTCCGTGAAGTGTGCGAAGAGGTAGGCCTTCAGGTGGAAGCTGCCGCCAGCAGCCTCGAATACGCGAACCTGTGCCCCCTGTTCGTGCAATAACATCAGTAGGCGCAAGGCTTCCGGGTCGGTGACGTCCAGATAGTCGCTGGTGAGGATCCGGACGCGAGCGGGCCGCCGCGCTCTTTCGCCGCCGCAGCCGAGTGCGGAATGCAGGTCGGGCAACAGCAGGCGCAGGCCCGTGGTCTTGACGAAGGCGACAGCGAGATCGATCTCGTCGGCCTCGGCGATCGCGTCGCACAGATGTGGCAAGAAGGCGTTTTCTTTTCCGCCGCTCACCAGCTTCCGGGTTGGTAGCGCCGTGCGGCGTACTAGCGCGTTGAGCCAGACGTCAGTGCGACCGGGCCGCCTGTCGGCGCTGGTCCAGCATTCGACGGTGTCGATGCTGGGTAGGGCTGCGAGCCAGTCGCGCAGGCGGGCCTCGGTGGCATCGGTGAAATGACGACCGTCATGGGTGCGTTCTCCCTCACCTAATTTGAAGCTGAGGTAGAAGACACCACCTGCTTTCAGTGCCGCCCAAAGGCGGTGCAATGCGTCTGGAATTTCCGCCGCAGGCAGGTGAAGCAAGCTCGCGCAGGCCCAAATGCCATCGTAGCAATCGCGTTCGCTAATCTCCCGAAAGGCCCGGACCATTACGGGCTGGCCGACGTGCGCCGAGGCGAGGCTGGCGAGTTCCGCACTGGCATCGAAGAGGCTGACCCGAAATCCCTGCGTCAAGAAGGCCTTGCTGTCGCGGCCCGAGCCGCAACCGGCATCGAGGATCAGGCCGCCGGCGGGCACGTGGGCGAGGAAGCGCGCATGAAGCGCGCTCATGTCGGCCGCAACGGTGTCTTCGAAGAATCGGATGCGATTGGCGGCGTACCAGGCGAGTGTTCCTGAGTGCGGCGCTATCTTGGAGTCATGCTGGTTCGGCACCCGCCGGCCCCTCGTTGTGTGGTTTCGCTGAGAGATTCTAGCGGCTGCGGTCGTGTGTCGGGAGCGATGCGCGGGACGGTATGATCCGGTCGCAATGTCGACGGCCATTGATGTCCGCGTGTGCTTGGTCTCGGTGCTCAGAAGATCAAATGCTTGTCCGAACCGACACCCGCCTCCTTCAAGTTCGGAATTGCTCGAACGATCTGTGCGCGCGCAGCCTTGTCGTGCCCGAGTTTCGAGAGTACCTGGCCGACCGCCGATGCCAAATAGCCGCCTTGCTTGTTCGGTAGCAG
>JBFGZP010000319.1:0-3832 GCA_041586695.1 Thauera sp. | reverse complement strand
GCAGATCGTCGAAGTGGATGTCGAGCCGCCCCGGGCCGGCGAGGTGCTGGTGCGCATCGTCGCCACCGGCGTCTGCCACACCGACGCCTTCACCCTCTCAGGCGATGATCCGGAGGGGATCTTTCCCGCGATCCTCGGCCACGAGGGCGGTGGCATCGTCGAGGCGGTGGGTGAGGGCGTGGCCTCGCTGCAAGTCGGCGATCACGTGATCCCGCTGTACACGGCGGAATGCCGCGAGTGCAAGTTCTGCAAGTCGGGCAAGACCAACCTGTGCAGCGCCGTGCGCGCCACCCAGGGCAAGGGCCTGATGCCGGACGGCACCACCCGTTTCTCCTACAAGGGTCAGCCGATCTACCATTACATGGGCACCTCGACCTTCTCCGAGTACACCGTGCTGCCGGAGATCTCGCTGGCGAAGATCCCGAAGGAAGCCCCGCTGGAAAAGGTCTGCCTGCTCGGCTGCGGCGTGACCACCGGTATCGGCGCGGTGCTCAACACCGCCAAGGTCGAAGAGGGCGCCACCGTCGCGATCTTCGGCCTCGGCGGCATCGGACTGGCGGCGATCATCGGCGCAAAGATGGCCAAGGCGTCCCGCATCATCGGCATCGACATCAACCCGGCCAAGTTCGACATCGCCCGCGAACTGGGGGCCACCGAGTTCGTGAACCCCAAGGATCACGAGCGGCCGATCCAGGACGTCATCGTCGAGCTGACCGATGGCGGGGTGGATTACTCCTTCGAGTGCATCGGCAACGTGAAGCTGATGCGTGCGGCGCTCGAGAGCTGCCACAAGGGCTGGGGCGAATCGACCATCATCGGCGTCGCCGGCGCCGGCCAGGAGATCAGCACGCGTCCGTTCCAGCTCGTCACCGGCCGCGTCTGGCGCGGTTCCGCCTTCGGCGGCGTGAAGGGCCGCACCGAACTGCCGAGCTACGTGGCCAAGGCGCAGACGGGCGAGATTCCGCTCGATACCTTCATCACCCACAACATGCCGCTCGAGGACATCAACAAGGCTTTCGATCTGATGCACGAAGGCAAGAGCATCCGCACCGTCATTCATTTCTGATCGGGCAAACGCAGACCGGAGTCCCTTGCCGGGACTTCGGTCGGACTCGCCCGGCGCGCAGGCTGGATGCCGCCGCGCCGCCGCGGGTCCGGCCTGCTTCACTAAGGAGATTGGGCAATGACCCTCGAAAACCTTTCCTGCCAGAAGAGTTTCGGCGGCTGGCACAAGCGCTACCGTCACCGCTCCGCCACGCTCGATTGCGACATGGTGTTCGCCGTCTACCTGCCGCCGCAGGCCGAGCAGGGGGCGAAACTGCCGGTGCTGTACTGGCTGTCGGGACTCACCTGCACCGACGAGAATTTCATGCAGAAGGCCGGCGCGCAGCGCATCGCCGCCGAACTCGGCCTGATCATCGTCGCCCCCGACACCAGCCCGCGCGGCGCCGGGGTGCCGGGCGACCCGGACGGCGCATGGGATTTCGGCCTCGGCGCAGGCTTCTACGTGAACGCGACGCAGCAGCCGTGGGCGCGTCACTACCGCATGTACGACTACGTGGTGCAGGAGCTGCCCGCGCTCATCGAAGCCAACTTCCCCGTTTCCGACCGGCGCGGCATCAGCGGCCACTCCATGGGCGGGCACGGGGCGCTGGTGTGTGCCTTGCGCAACCCCGGGCGCTACCAGTCGGTATCGGCCTTCGCGCCGATTTCCAACCCGATGTCCTGCCCCTGGGGCGAGAAGGCCTTGTCGCGATACCTGGGCGAGGACCGGTCGAAATGGCGCGAGTGGGATTCAAGCGTGCTGATCGCCGACGCGACGGAGAAGCTGCCGATCCTGGTGGACCAGGGCGATCGCGACGACTTTCTCGCCAGCCAGCTCAAGCCCGAGGTGCTCGAGGCCGCGGCCAGGGCCGCCAGCCATCCACTCACCCTGCGTCTGCAGCCGGGGTACGACCACAGCTACTACTTCATCGCCAGCTTCATCGAAGACCACCTGCGCCATCACGCGCAGGCACTGGAAACCTGAGGGCTGCCGGCTCAGGCCTCCGGCGCCTTCTCTCCATCGGCGCCGGGCGAAGTGTCGCCGTCGTCCGCCTGGCCAGCGGCCCCCGGCGGATTGGTCGTCGACTCGGGGCTGCCGTCCTCGGCTGCCTTGGCTTCGAGCTTCTTGCGGCGCTTCTCTTCCTGTTTGCTCTTCTTCGCAAGATCGCGCTGGCGCTTTTCGAACTGGTAGTTTGGCTTGGCCAAGAGGCCTCCTTCGATTTCGGAGTCGGACGCTTTGCGCCCGGTGAACATGATGCGGGCAGATCGGAGCGCGTGCCCGCATGAATGGCCCCCAGTTTATGGGGAACGCCGCCGCCGGGGAAGGGCGGCGCGGAATCGGGCGCGGCGGGGGGCGCCCGACTGGCGCCGACCCATCGCCGGCGGCGCAGTTCATTGTCGCGGCCGCGGTCGTGCCTTCGCGTGCAGCAGGTCGCGGTACAGCGACTCCACCCGCTCGCGTGCCCAGGGTGTCCGGCGCAGGAATTTCAGGCTCGATGAAATGCTGGGTTCATGGGTGAAGCAGCGGATGTCGATGCGCTGCCCCAGCCCGTTCCAGCCGTGATGGCCGACCAGTGCGTTCAGCATGGCCTCCAGGGTGATGCCGTGGAGGGGATTGTTGGGCTGGGTCTCGTTCATGGATTGCCTTGATGTTCATGCCTCGCCCGTGGCGCGCGGCCGTATTGCCCGGGTGCTGGCACACCCCGTGCCCGCGGGGCTCGCCCTATTCGCCGACTTTTCCCCGCCCTGCCTTCACCGCCGCGCGCCGCGTCTTGCCCTCCAGTCGCCTCCGTACCGAGCCGCGCGTCGGTCGGGTCGGGCGCCGCTTCTTCGGCTGCACGGCGACGCGGTCGATCAACTCCTGCAATCGGCGCAAGGCTTCGGCCCGGTTCTTCTCGAGGCTGCGGAACGCCTGCGCCTTGATGATGACGATGCCGTCCTTGCTGATGCGCTGGTCACCGAGTCCCAGCAGCCGCTCGCGCACCTCGACCGGCAGCGAGGAGGCCGCGATGTCGAAGCGGAGATGGACCGCGCTGGAGACCTTGTTTACGTTCTGCCCGCCGGCGCCCTGGGCGCGGATGGCGGTGAATTCGACCTCTTCAAGGGCGATAGTGTAGCGGATGGGCATGGGGCGGCCGAAGATGGGGCGGGACGTCGATGGGGAGTGCGACGGCGAGCGCAGGTGAGTCGTTGGTTCTCTGCGCCTGCGCTGGTGCCGTCATGGCGCTACTTGATCAGGCCCTCGGCCTTCATCGTCGCCTGCACCGCAGGCCTCTGCGCGACCCTTGCCATGAAGGCCTGAATGTTGGGCCATGGGGAGACGTCGATCTTGTGCATGCCGGTCCAGTTCAGCACCGTAAACAGATAGGCGTCGGCCACGGTGAAGCGGTCTCCCATCAAGTACTGCTTGCCCGCCAGCATCTTTTCCAGCGCATCGAATCGGCGCCCGATCGTGCCGCGCTGTACTTCCTTCATCTCCGGCGTAAGCGCAGGGTTGAAGAGGGCACCGATCTGCTTGTGAATTTCCGTTGCGACGAAATTGAGCATTTCCATTTCGTGGTAGCGTTCCATCGTGCCGAGCGTCGATGCCAGCCCCGACTCCGGTTTCTGGTCGGCGAGGAATTGCAGGATGACGCCGGCCTCGGTCAATACCTTGCCGTCGTCGAGCACCAGCGTGGGGACGTAGCCTTTAGGATTGATCTTCCAGTAGTCGCCGCCTTCGGCAGTCTTCTTGTTGGGGATGTCGACCTTGTCGAGTTCGACGGCGTGCGCGGTCTCGTGGGCGATG
>JBFGZP010000318.1:0-3891 GCA_041586695.1 Thauera sp. | reverse complement strand
GATCCTGTGCGCCCTGGTGCGCGACTATGTCGACAGCGGGCGCACTGCGTTCACCAATCGCGAACTTCGCCTCGACCCCCGCGTACGCCTTCCCGACGTCAGCGACAACCTCGAGGCGCGACTGATCCTGCTCAGCCGCCGCCTGGCGGATCGTCATGCACCGATCCGCATCGAAAAGACCGGTCGCGGCTGCTTCAACCTGCGGGTCGAACGTCCGCTCGAACTGGTCGACATCCCCGCCCCGGGCTGACGAGTCGGTGCATCGACACCGGCTCGCTAAATTTTCCACGTCGAATTCCTAAGACTTTCCTAAGCCTGCGCCGCGACCCGCCTGCCCGGCCTAGAGTGGGCTCGTCGGATCCGGGCCGCGGTGGCCCGGCGCACCGTGACCCGCAAAGCTGGAGGCAAACCCATGTCAGAGTACCCATCCCTCGATCGCCCGGAAGCATTGCTCGAGGCAATGCTGTTGATCCGCGCCTACGAACTTCGTCTCGCCGAACATTCGGCGCGCAGCGGCACGCCGGGCAGTTGCACAGCCGTCGGCCAGGAGGCCGCCGCGGTCGGCGTCGTATCGGCGCTCGAGCGCGACGACCTGATCCTGACCAATCACCGCAGCGCCGGCCATCTGCTGGCGCGCGGCGCCGATCCCGGGCGGATGATGGCCGAGGTCATGGGCAGGAGCCACGGCTACTGCAAGGGCAAGAGCGGTTCGCTGCACATCTCGGTGCGCGAACTCGGCGTCGTGCTGACCTCGACCATCGTCGGCGGCGAGTTGTCGCTGGCCACCGGGGTGGCGCTGTCGCAGACCATGCTGGGCCGCCCGGGCATCGTCGCCTGTTTCTTCGGCGACGGCGCAGCCGGCGAAGGCATCTTTCACGAATCGCTCAATCTCGCCGCGGTGTGGAAGCTGCCGATCCTGTTCGTGTGCGAGAACAATCAGTGGCAGGCCTTCGTGCACCGGCGCGAAACCATGCTCGGCGAGCACGTCGCCACCCGCGCCGCGGCCTACGGCATGCCGGGCGTCACCGTCGACGGCAACGATGTCGACGCCGTGCGCGCCGCGACGCTGGCGGCGACGGCGGCAATCCGCGACGGCGGCGGCCCCTACCTGCTCGAGACTTCGACCTATCGCCTTCGCGGCCACGGCGAACCCGACGACCAGGCCTACGTCGATCGCACCGAGCTCACCGCCTGGCAGCAACGCGACCCGATCGCGCTGGCGAAGGCACGACTGCGCGCCGAGCAGGGCTTCACCTTCGGCGACTTCGCCCGACTCGACGCCCGCATCGCGGCGCGCATCGATGCCGCCTTCGCATTCGCACAGGCATCACCCTGGCCCGATGCCAGCGAATTGCTGACCGACGTTTACGCCTGACCCGGGAGGAACCCATCATGTCCGTGATTACCGTCAATGAAGCGATCGCGCAAGCCCTTGCCGAGGAAATGCGTCGCGATGCCCGCGTGCTGATGTTCGGCGAGGGCGTGGCGACCAAGCGTCCCGAGCTGCTCGCCGAATTCGGCGAGGCGCGCGTGCGCAATACGCCACTGGCCGAAGCCATCATCGCCGGCACCGCAGTCGGCGCCGCGGCAACCGGGCTGCGGCCGGTGGTCGACCTGCTGTTCGCGCCCTTCCTGTGCTACGCGATGGACGCCCTGGTCAACAGCGCCGGCAAGCTGCGCTACCTGTCGGGCGGTCAGTTCGACTTCCCGCTGGTGGCGATCGCCATGAGCGGAAGCGGCTGGGGCGTCGGCGCCCAGCACAACCACAACGTCGAGGCCTGGTTCGCCCACAGCCCGGGCCTGAAGGTGGTGATGCCCTCGTCGGCGGCGGACTTCAAGGGACTGCTGAAGTCGGCGATCCGTGACGACAACCCGGTGCTGTTCTTCGTCGACATCGGCCTGCTCTACCACAGCGGCGAGGTTCCCGACGACGAGGCCCTGGTGCCGATCGGCGAGGCGGCGGTGCTGCGCCGCGGCCAGGACGCGACGCTGGTGTCGTATGCGAAGACCGTTCCGGTATGCCTGCAGGCGGCCGAGGCGCTCGCCGCCTCGGGGATCTCGGCCGAGGTGATCGACCTGCGCACGATCAAGCCGCTGGACGCGGCGACCGTGCTCGCCTCGGCGCGCCGCACCGGGCGCGTTGTCGTGGTGCATGAAGCCAGCGCCAGCTGCGGCGTTGGTGCCGAACTGGCCGCACTCGTCGCCGAGCACGCCTTCGACAGCCTGAAGGCCCCGGTGCAGCGCCTCACCGGCCCGGATGTGCCGGCACCGGCGAGCTTTGCGCTGGAGCAGGCCTACGTGCCGCGGCCGGAGGAGGTGGTAGCGGCGGTTCGAAGGGTGGCGAATCCTCAGTGCAGCGCGGCGTAGATCTGCTCGGCGAGCGTGCGGCTGACGCCATCGACGCGGCACAGGTCCTGGACGGTGGCATTGCGCACACCGTCCAGGCCGCCGAAGGCCGCGAGCAGGTTGCGCCGCCGCGAGGGCCCGACACCGGGGATGTCCTCCAGCTTCGAACCGACGCGGGTCTTGCCGCGGCGTGCGCGATGGCCGGTGATGGCGAAGCGGTGGGCCTCGTCGCGGATCTCGACGATCAGGTGCAGCGCGGCGGACTCGCCGCCGAGCGTCAGCCCTTCGCGGCCGTCGGGAAAGATCAGGGTTTCCAGCCCGGCCTTGCGCCCCTCGCCCTTGGCGACGCCGACCATCGCCACGGCCTCGAGCCCGACCTCGGCGAGGATGGCGCGCGCCGCACTGACCTGGCCCTTGCCGCCATCGATGAGGATGAGGTCCGGGCACACGCCCTCGCCGGCTGCGACCTTGCCGTAGCGGCGTTCGAGGGTCTGGCGCATGGCGGCGAAATCGTCGCCGGGGGTGATGCCGCCGATGTTGTAGCGGCGGTATTCGGCGCGTTTCATCGCTCCCGCTTCGGCCACCACGCAGGACGCGACGGTGGCCTCGCCCATGGTGTGGCTGATGTCGAAGCATTCGATGCGCTGCGGCGGCTCGGGCAGGTCTAGCGCCTCGCGCAGGGCCTCGAGGCGCTGCTCGATGCGACCGGTGTCGCGGGCGCGGGCCTGGATGGCGAGCCGGGCGTTCTTTTCCGCCATTTCCATCCATGCCTTCTCGGCCTCGAAGCGTGGCGACACCACGCCCGGTGGCCGCTCGGTGATATCGGCCAGGGTTTCGCGCACCGCTTGCGGCGCCAGGTTCACCAGCACACGCGCCGGGATCGGGTGCTCGCCGTAGTGTTGCTCGACGAAAGCGAGCAGGCTGTCCTGCGCGCCCGACACCGCCGCCCCGCTGGGGAACTGCGGCCGGTCGCCGAGGTGGCGGCCGCCGCGGACCATGGCGATGTTGATGCAGACGAGGCCGTCCTGCTCGATCGCGGCGAGGATGTCGACGTCTTCGTCCTTGCGGCTGTCGACGAACTGGCGGTGCAGCACCGACTGCAGGACGCGGACCTGGTCCCGGCAGGCGGCGGCTTCCTCGAAGGCGAGCCGCTCGGCGGCGGCCTGCATGCGCGCGCTGAGGTCGTCGATGACCTCGTTGGCCTGGCCGTCGAGGAAGCGCGTAGCGAGCTTGACGTCGGCGGCGTAGGCGGCCTTGTCGATCAGGTCGACGCAGGGACCGGTGCAGCGCTTGATCTGGTGCAGCAGGCAGGGCCGCGAGCGGTTCGCGAAGACGGAGTTCTCGCAGGTGCGCAGGCGGAAGGTCTTCTGCAGCAGGTGGATGCTGTCGCGCACCGCGTAGGCGTTGGGAAAGGGTCCGAAGTAGCGCGCGCCCTTGGCGAAGGCGCCGCGGTGGTAGGCCAGGCGGGGGAATTCGTCGCCGGAGAGTTCGATGTAGGGGTAGGTCTTGTCGTCGCGAAAGAGGATGTTGTAGCGCGGCGCGAGG
>JBFGZP010000317.1:0-3898 GCA_041586695.1 Thauera sp. | reverse complement strand
TCAGGACTACTACAAGAAGAATCCGCTCCGCTACAACTTCTACCGCAAAGGTTGCGGGCGTGATGCGCGCCTCGAGCAGATCTGGGGCGCCAAGTAGTTCTCAGGCGGTGCTGGCGCGACGCCCCGGCACACCCTTTCCCCACCGATCGGCCGGGGCTCGGCCGGGGCGGGGGCGACTTCCTCCAATAGCGCCCCCGCCCAGACTTCGCGCACCACACCGCCGTCGCTAAGGAGCGCATGCGGGCCTGCCCTCAAGGCCAGCGGGCAATTCGGGCAAAGGCGACGAATCGATCCACTTCCTCCCGGTTCTCGCTGTCGCCCCATTCGAAACCGATGGACCTCTGCGCGACCGCCTCGACCAAGGGGCGCTTCACGATGCCTGGAGATGAGTGGTGCTCCGGAACGATGGCGACCCCGACGCCGGCCTCGATCAAGCTCGGTGCCCGCTCGTCCTGGTCGGTGACATAGGCAACATTCAAGCTCACGCGTTTCGACTGCAGCAGTTCCCGCACGACAAATGGTGGGCTAACCTGTTTCCGATCAAAGTGGAACGAGCAGGAGACCAAGGATGGCAGCCATCGACAGACCCATCGCGCTGGTGGTCGGTGCGGGAGATCACCTCGGATCCGCGATCGCCAGGCGCTTTGCCCGCGAGGGCTACCATGTCGTCGCCAGCCGCCGCCGTGGCGACCTGGACACACTGGTCAGCGACATCCGGACGCTGGGATCCGATGCGACAGCGGTCCACTCCGATGCGCGCGACGAACAGCAGGTGATCGCGTTGATCGAGCAGGTGGAGTCCGAATTGGGGCCGATAGCGGTCGCGGTCTTCAATGTGGGCGGCAACGTTCGCTACAGCATCGGCGAAACCACCGCGCGCACCTACCGCAAGGTCTGGGAGATGTGCGCCCTTGCGGGTTTTCTGGTCGGGCGCGAAGTCGCGAAAAGGATGCTGAGCCGCAACAGGGGCACCATCCTTTTTACTGGCGCATCCGCCAGCCTGCGGGGCGGCAGTGGTTTCGCGGCCTTTGCCGGCGGCAAGCACGCGCTGCGCGCGCTGGCTCAGAGCATGGCCCGCGAGCTCGGTCCCCAGGGCATCCATGTCGCGCATGTGATCGTCGATGGCCTGATCGAGAACGAAGCCACCGCTCGCGTCCTGCCCGATCTATACGCCAGCAAGGGCGCGGGCGGCATCATCCAGCCGGATGCCCTTGCCGAGGTTTATTGGCAACTCCATCAGCAGCCCGGCACGGCCTGGACCTTCGAGCTGGACGTACGCCCCGGTGTCGAACCCTGGTAGCCCGATTCGCAGCCACGAGAGGAATGCAGCATGAACAAGACGCTCGATTTCTATTACGACTTCATCAGCCCTGCGTCCTACCTTGCCTGGACGCAGTTGCCGGCTCTGTGCAAGCGCGCTGGCGCCACGATCAATTACAGGCCGATATTGCTGGGGGGCATTTTCAAGGCGATCGGGAATACCTCGCCGGTGACGATCCCCGAAAAATGGGAGTGGTTCAAGAGGGATTTCGAGCGCCATGCGCGCCATTACGGCGTTGCCTACAGACTGAACCCTCATTTCATCTTCAGTACCGTCAACGCCATGCGCGGGGCCTATTGGGCGCTGTCGACGAACCGGATCGAAGAATATAACCGCGCGATGTTTACCGCCGCCTGGGTCGCGGGGAGGAATCTGTCCTCCGCGGACGTGCTGACCGAGGTGCTGCACAGTGCCGGTTTCGACGCTGCGACGGTCATGGAGGCGATGACACAGCCACAGAACAAGACCGCCTTGCTCCAAGCCACCGAGGCAGCTGCTGCGCGCGGCGTCTTCGGGGCACCCACCTTCTTCGTCGATGACGAGCTTTTCTTCGGCCAGGACCGGCTGGACTGGGTGGAGCGGGCACTGCGCTGAATCAACGCCGGCAAAGGGGGCGGCGCAGTGCCCCGGTCAACCGGCGACCGGGGGTTTTCCGGGAACGCCGCGTCGCGTCGCGTCATCGTGTTCTCCGCGTGTGCCGCCGGGATCCACCGGGTGGCGCGCGGCCTCAGAGATGTTTGGCGCCGCGGAGCTCCATCCGGCATGGCTGACACATCTGCTTACCAACCCGATTAACCCCGAATGCGTCGCTCGTCCGTTTCAAGAACATCTGCCACACACACAGGACGCCGACCATGCAACGCACCGCCACGCCACTGATCCTCTGCCTCATCCTCGGCGCCTGCAGCCCCGCCGGCCGCGCGCCGATATCCGACGCCAGCGGCAAGGCGGCGCCAGATCCATCTGTCCCGGAGGCCTCGGGCAAGCTCGCCTCCGCCGACGAGCGCCGTGCCGAGCTTGACGCACCCGTCCGCGTCCCCGCGGGCGCCCCGGTGCCTCACCGCGCGATGGAATCCAAGGCGATGCCGGCACAGCGGGAAATGATGCGGATCATGCCGCAGCCCGCCTCGGACGGCGTTCCGCCTCCGCCGCTGGTCGATCGCGAGCGCTACCAGCGTTTCGACAGCAACCCGGTGCATCAGGTGGCCACGGCGCCGGTATCGACCTTCAGTATCGATGTCGATACCGGTAGCTGGTCGAACGTACGGCGCTTTCTCAACGAAGGCCGCCTGCCGCCGGCCGACGCAGTGCGCGTCGAGGAATGCATCAACTATTTCCCCTATGACGACGCCCCGCCCACCGGTCGCACGCCCTTTGCGGTGCACACCGAGGTGGCGCAGGCGCCGTGGAACCCCGGGCGCCTGCTGATGCGCGTTGCCCTGAAGGGACAGGACGTCGCCAAGCAGACCCTGCCGCCGGCGAATCTCGTGTTCCTGGTGGACGTGTCGGGCTCGATGCGTTCGGCCAACAAGCTGCCGCTGCTCAAGTCCTCGCTCAAGCTGCTGGTGCAGCAACTGCGCCCGCAGGACCGCATCGCGCTGGTCACCTACGCCGGCGCCGCCGGCGTCGCCCTGCCGTCGACAGCGGGCAGCGACAAGGCGCGCATCCTCGCCGCCATCGATGCCTTGCAGGCGGGCGGGAGCACGGCCGGCGCAAGCGGCATCGAGCTGGCCTACCAGACCGCCCAGGCCGGCTTCGTGCAGGGCGGCATCAACCGCATCCTGCTGGCCACCGACGGCGACTTCAATGTCGGGATGACCGACTTCCACCAGCTCAGGCAGCGCGTCGAACAACTGCGCAGCACCGGCGTGGCGCTGTCCACCCTCGGCTTCGGCACCGGCAACTACAACGAGCAACTCATGGAGCAGATGGCCGACGCCGGCAATGGCGCCTATGCCTATGTCGATAGCCTCATGGAAGGCCACAAGGTGCTGGTCAACGAGATGAGCAGCACGCTGGCCACCATCGCCCGGGACGTCAAGATCCAGGTCGAGTTCAACCCCGCGGCGGTGAGCGAATACCGCCTGATCGGCTATGAAAACCGCATGCTCAGGCGCGAGGACTTCAACAACGACAAAGTCGACGCCGGCGACATCGGCGCGGGGCACTCGGTCACCGCGCTGTACGAACTCACCCCGGCCGGCCAGCGCGGGCTGATCGACCCGCTGCGTTACGGCAGCGATCCGCGCCCCGGTGCCGCCAGCGTGGCGCGCAGCACCGAGCTCGCCCATGTGCGCCTGCGTTACAAGCAGCCCGATGCGAGCACCAGCCAACTGATCGAGCATCCGGTGCGCCGCGAGGCCGCCCGGCCGATCTCCGCCACGAGCGACGACTTCCGCTTCGCCACCGCCATCGCCGGCTTCGGCCAGATCCTGCGCGGCGGCGCCTACACCGGTGTATGGTCGGTCGCCGACGCCCGATCGCTGGCCGGCGGTGCGCTCGGCGCCGACCGTTTCGGGTATCGTGGCGAAGCGTTGCGCCTGATGGATCTGGCCGCCGCGCTGAGCCCGACCCCAC
>JBFGZP010000316.1:0-3906 GCA_041586695.1 Thauera sp. | reverse complement strand
CGGTGCCGCCAGCGTGGCGCGCAGCACCGAGCTCGCCCATGTGCGCCTGCGTTACAAGCAGCCCGATGCGAGCACCAGCCAACTGATCGAGCATCCGGTGCGCCGCGAGGCCGCCAGGCCGATCTCCGCCACGAGCGACGACTTCCGCTTCGCCACCGCCATCGCCGGCTTCGGCCAGATCCTGCGCGGCGGCGCCTACACCGGTGCATGGTCGGTCGCCGACGCCCGATCGCTGGCCGGCGGTGCGCTCGGCGCCGACCGTTTCGGGTATCGTGGCGAAGCGTTGCGCCTGATGGATCTGGCCGCCGCGCTGAGCCCGACCCCACCCCAAGCCACCGCGCCGCTCGAATGACCGACACGCCGCCGCTCGCCGACCTGCCCGACGAAGACCTCATGTTGCTGGTCGCCCGCGGCATGGTGCGCGAGCCGGCGGCGGAACTCTTCAGGCGCCACAACCGGGCGCTCTACAACTACATCGCCTGGCTGGCACAGGGCAACCTGGGGGAGGCCGAAGACATCGCCCAGAGCACCTGGATCCGGGTGCTGTCGCGCTGCGGCGACTACACGCCGACCGCGGCGTTTCGCACCTTCCTGTTCCAGATCGCCCGCAACCTGTGGCTCGACGCCCGCGGCAGTGCCTGGCAGCGCACCAGCGCGCCCGAAGACGCCGCCCCGGAGGCCAGCGACGACGGCGAGCTCTCGCCCGAAACCTTGCTCTCGCTGCAGCAGGACAGCCGGCGTGTGCACACCGCCTTGCTCAGCCTGCCTGCCCTCCAACGCGAAGCCGTCGCCCTGCGCTTTTTTGCCGACATGAGTGTGGACGACATCGCGACCACCGTCGGCGTCGGTTTCGAGACCGTCAAGAGCCGTCTGCGCTACGCCTTCCGCCATCTGCGTGCCGAACTGGAGCGCCCGGCATGAGCACCGCCGAAGACCGCTTCATTGCGGGCGACGGCCCGCTCGTCGCGCTGATCCGCGCGCAGCCCTCCTTCGAAGCCCCGCCGCGCATGCTCGGCCGGATCCTCGCCGCGCTGGATGCCGCGCCCGCGACCGCCGGCTTCGAGCCGCCTGCCTCGCTAATGGAGGCAGTGATGGCGGAAGCCGACCGTATCGACGCCGCCCAGGCCCCTCGCCGCGAGGCGCTGATGGCCGAGCTGGCCGCCGGCAAGGCGGCGGACGATGTCCTCGGCGCCAAGCTCAGCCCCGCCACCGCGGAGTGGCTCGCCACCCGGCAGCCGAAACCCGCCGCGTCGCCGCCGCCCGGCCGCCGGCGCTGGCCCTGGCTTGCCGGCCTCGGCACCGCCGTCACCGCAGCCCTCACCGTCAGCGTCGCCCTGCGCATGGTGCAGGAGCCCGCCACCCCGCCACCGATGCCAGCGGTCATGAGCGCGCCAGCCCCGGCCGAGTCACGCGCGGAATCCTTGCCCGGGTCCACCGCGGGCACCGCCGACACTGCCATTGCCTACGCGCCCGGGCCGCAGGCAACCGAACGCCTCGCCAAGGCCGAGGCGCCGCCCGCAAGGACCGCCGGCGCCGGCGAAAGCCATGCGCAGGAACGGGAGGCCAAGCGCACCGCAGCCCGCCCCGCCCGGCCCCCGACGACCATGGCCGACGCCGCCCCTGCCGCTCCGGCTGCGGGAGCGCCGATGATGGCCGAAGCCCTGCGCAGCGCGCCCGCCCCGAGCGCCCGGATGCGCGCCGAGGCCGAGGCCGATGACGCCATGGCGCCGGAAGCCCTCATCGATGTCACGCTCGACACGCCACCGGCCAGCCTCGCCGAACGCCTGCTCGCACACCCCGCGCAAGCCTGGACGATGACCGTGGCGCCGTCCGACGAAACCACCGGCAACGCGCTGCGCGCGGCCCTCGCTGCGCACCTCGATGCCGTCGGGCGCGACGACCCGATCGAGGTGCGAGTCGGTTCCGTTGCACCCGGTCGCATCCGGGTCACGGGAAACGAATAGCAAAGGGCGGAATCAATGGTGCTGCGTGCCCCAGGCACTGCCGCCATGACGCCACCGGCAATGCCAGCAAAACGAGGTCAGACATAAGCTCGCCCTTTGCGATCCATTCACCGCTGCAAACCTCTGAAAGCATGCTGCTGCCGACTCGCTCGTCTTGGTCGGAGCTTGCCCGGTGCAGCCGGTGGTCCGACTGGGGCGCCAACAGTCTTATGCAAGCGGCAACATTCGACAAACCTCTTCGGTCACGGCGCGGAACTTCAGCGCTGGCGGTGTCAGCACCTGTCCGTTGAGAATCACTTCAGGCAACTGAACCGTCAATTCAGCGCCTTTCGGCACCGGAATCGATAACGTGCGTACGAAATATCTGCGCTTTCCCGTGGGCCGAACGCCGAACCAGGCGCCCTCATGAAGTGTGTCCCCGGCTCCGTGAAACTCGAACGCCGGGTCGAAGGCGTAACGGTCGAGCGCCCCCGTGCCAGAGACCTTCTTTACCGGCCCGGCAATCGGCGAATCCTCGGATGACGTGCATGTCCTTTCGCCCTTTACAACTCGGCAGAGAATTTCGTACTCCACGGCAGTCATTGAAATTGCTTCGGGCGGCGAGCCCCCGGTAGCAATCGTCGCCTTCGGCTCGGAGAATCGCAGAGCATCCATGGCATCCAGTTGCAGGGAGATGCATAGGGCAACCGTGTCTCCAGGGGGCGCGAGGTATCTTTCACCGCAAACGGCGATCGTGAACGGCACGTCCCCGAGCGTAATGCCGACGTGGGTCGGCACCCCGGGGTCGAAGCGCAATCGACTGTCTCCGTGCCCCAATGGCTTGTAGAACGTGGCCACTTGGCAGTGCGCACAGCCGGCGAGAACAAGGATGCCAGCGCTCAGCACGACGCCGATGCTCATGAATGGCCGGCGGAACGGCAATGACGTGATTGATTTGTATTTCACGCACAGCGCAAGCGTCATGATCCATCGCAGAAGGCTGAGGCGCCCGTTGTCGAGCGGCTGTCTCATCCTGAACTCCGACATCGGCGGCCATCAACGTCGCGGCGGTCGTAGTGGAGACTCGTCGACCCGCCACCGGTCACCGTTCGCTCGGGCGGGCCCAAGACGGCGACCAGATCCAGTTGGGACATGCCAAGCTGAACGCCCTCGGGGGTGGCGTGCCCAGACCATGGATACTCCTCGCCCATGTTGACCGAGATCCAGACGACATTGCCGGTCACCGGATCGAATTCGACCCAAAGGCCGCTCGATTCCCATGTCAGAAGGACGAAGTGAGGTGACCCTTCCCGCACATTGCCTGGCCCGAACAGCTTCTCGATGTCGGCGATCGTCCCGGCAAGGCGCAGCGGCCCGATGCGCTCGCCCGGCACGATCGCTCGATCCGACCGAGCCGCCACGCCTGCCGCAGGAACGGTCCCCAGCGGTGAATTGGCGGGAGATGCACAGGCGGTCATGAAGATGCTGATGACGGCGGCGATGGCAGTTACGAAACGATCACTCAATATGCGTCCCATGGTGACCACCTCTGGCCGGAGAGGCTGTTGCAGCCTCATTGATCCAACATAGCCGGCCGCCCGCAGCATTCAAGCGAAATGTCATTCCAAGTGGCAACGCGTGTTCGCAACTCAGGCATCGGCGAGGCCTTTGCAGCCGGGCTTCGAGTTCTCTCGTCCAGCGAACAGGCAACGGCGATCAGCTCGGCAGTAGACATCTGATCGCTCGCGATCAGAAAGAACATTTCGCCATCGTGCCGGGCGACGACGGCGGGGCTGCGGCCGTCGATATCGTCGGGCGCCACTGCCGGTCCGGGTCCGTACGCGCGCGCGGCGCATCCTGATCAGGCATTGGACACGGCACGTCGCCCTTGCATTCGTCAGCGCGGCCACGGCTCGCGCACCAGGCGAAAGCCGATCAGGATGTGCTTGATGTCGATCGGCCG
>JBFGZP010000315.1:0-3914 GCA_041586695.1 Thauera sp. | reverse complement strand
GCAGCCGTGATGGAGGGGCCCGTCGAGGTGCCGGCCGTGGACGCTCCGGATGCGCGGCAAGACGTCGTCCCGGCGATGCCGGGTCGGAAAGAAGCGTCGGAACACGCGCCGCCGTCGGCCGGGGATGGGGCGGCGGCTTGACCCCCGTGGTGCGGGGCGACAACTTGCCCTGCCATGGACAAAATGTCGCTCCACGAGCGTGAGGCACGTGCTTGTGGGGTGAGAGTGTCGTTCTGGCGGTAATTTAAGTGCGGTTAGCTGGCCCGAGTGCTGCTATTACCCTTCAACTCTATGGAAGGCGCCCGATGCAGACCGGCAACAAGCAACTTCGCCTGTGCGATTGCAATCGCACCTTCGTCCTCGACCCGTCGCGCCTCTTGGCGGCCGGGACATCCGTCGGCATCCACCACGCCTTGTGCAGCCGCGAGCTTCCGGTGCTCGAGGCCGATCTCGCCGCCGGCCGCGATGTCCTCATCTCCTGTACCCAGGAAACCGCGCTGTTCGGCGAACTGGCCGAGGCGGCCGGTGCCGGCGAGCGTGTGCGTTTTTTCAATCTGCGCGAAATGGCGGGCTGGTCCGCCCAGGGTGCAGAGGCCACGCCCAAGCTCGCGGCACTGATCGCCGCCGCCAGCGCCCTGCCCGAGGCCGAGCCCGTGCCCGGCGTGCAAATGACCGTTGGCCGCAGCCTGCTGATCATCGGCGAGGCAGGGGTGGCGCTGGGCTGGGCCGAGCGGCTCGCTTCGAGCTTCGAGCCGGCGGTGCTGATTACCGACCGGACGGGCGAGGTCGAGCTGCCCGCGCGCAATACCTATCCGGTGTGGACGGGGCGGGCGGCGACGCTGTCCGGTCATCTCGGTGCCTTCGAGCTCGCGTGGGCGCAGGAAAATCCGATCGACCTCGAGCTGTGCGTGCGCTGCAACGCCTGCGTCAAGGCCTGTCCCGAGGGTGCGATCGGTTTCGATCTGCAGGTCGATGTCGACAGATGCGGCAGGCACCGCGCCTGTGTCGCCGCCTGTGGCGAAGTCGGGGCGATCGACTTCACCCGTCGCGATACCGCGCGCAGCGAGCACTTCGACCTCGTGCTCGATCTCTCCGCCACGCCCCTGCTCAAGCGCGTCGAGCTGCCCGACGGCTACGCCGCGCCGGGGCGCGACCCCTTCGATCAGGCGCTGGCGGTGCAGGCGCTCGGCGAACTGGTGGGCGAGTTCGAGAAGCCGCGCTACGTCGCCTTCGACGCGAGCCTGTGTGCTCACAGCCGGTCGAAGAAGACCGGCTGCACGAACTGCATCGAGGTTTGCTCCACCGAGGCGATCCGCTCGAAGGGCGACGTCATCGCGGTCGACCCATACCTGTGCAAGGGTTGTGGTAGCTGCAGCACGGTCTGCCCCTCGGGTGCGCTGGGTTTTCAGTATCCGCGCGTGACCGACGTCGGCGCACAGGTCAAGACCCTGCTCGCGGAGTACGCGCGGGCCGGCGGTGTTGCGCCCTGCCTGCTGTTCCACTCGGCCGAGGCCGGCGGCGCGCTGATCGCACGACTGGCACGACGCGGCCGCGGTCTGCCGGCGCGGGTGATTCCGGTCGAGGTCTGGAGCGCAGATGCAGTCGGACTCGACCTCATGCTCGGCAGCGTCGCGCTGGGCGCCTGTCAGGTGGCGGTGCTGGCGGCCGGCAGTCACGACGTCGCGCCGCTCAGGGCGCAGGCTGGCCACGGCCAGACCATCCTCGCCGCGCTCGGTTACGGCGGCGAGCACCTGCGAATCATCGAGGCGATGGACGCCGACGACTGGAAGCAACTCGAAGTCGCGCTGTGGGACTGGGCGCCGGCGGACGGCGTCGCGCGCGCGGCGAGCTTCCGCCTGCTGCCGAAGAAGCGCGAGACGCTCGATTTCGCCTTGCGCCACCTGGTCGCGCAGGCGCCGCTGGCGGCGACGCCGGGCCGTCTGCCGGCGGTGATCGCGCTCAAGGCGGGCGCCCCGTTCGGCCAGATTACCGCCAGCGACGCCTGTACCCTGTGCATGGCCTGTACCGGCGCCTGTCCGGCCGGTGCGCTGCGCGCATCGTCCGATGCCTATCGTCTCGAATTCATCGAGCGCAATTGCCTGCAGTGTGGCCTTTGCGTGGCCTCGTGCCCGGAGTCCGCGCTCGTCGCCGAACCGCGCCTGCTGCTCGACGACGACGCCCGCCGCGCCCGCCCGCTGCGCGAGGCCGAAATTCATCACTGCACCAGTTGCGGCAAGGCGATGGGGGCCGCACCGATGATCGCGGCGATGATCTCCCGGCTGTCGGGACACTCGATGTTCGCCACCGATGCGCAGCGCGCCCGCCTGGGCATGTGCGCCGATTGCAGGGTGATCGACATGATGAAGGACGAGCAGGCGGCCAAGGCCTGGGATCTGACCGAATGAACGCGCCGATCATGCTCCAGCCCGAGCCCACGCGGAACGAGGAAGATCGCGCTCGCGCCGACCACTACGCGCTGCTCGCGCGGCTGTTCTTCGCGCCACCCGACGCGGCCCTGCTCGCCGCACTGGTGCAGAGCGGCCGCAGTCTCGGCGGCGAAGCGAGCATGCTTTCGCGCGTCTGGACGGAGCTCGCGGAGGCCGCTGCCGCGGCCGATCCGGGCGCGGTGGCGGACGAATTCGCCGCGCTCTTCGTCAGCATCTCGAAGCCGGTGGTGATGCTGAACGGCTCCTGGTACATCACCGGCTTCCTGCAGGAAGAGCCGCTGGCGGAACTGCGCGACGACCTCGCCGAGCTCGGCCTCGGTCGCCGCCAGGGGGTGACGGAAACCGAAGACCACATCGCCGCACTTGCCGAGGTCATGCGCCACCTCGTGCTCACCGGGCCGGACGAGGCCGGGCTTGCACGACAGCAGCACTTTTTCGGCAGCCATGTGGCGCCGTGGTATGCCCAGCTGGCCGACAGTCTCGCCGCGGCGCCGGGTGCGAATTTCTACCTCAAGGTCGGCAGTCTGCTGCGGGCCTTTCTGGATATCGAGCGCGAAGCGTTCGACATGTTCTAGGCGGCCGCGCGCAGCGCGGCACGTCTCTTTTGTTGCAAGGGGGGATCGAGGATGAGCGACGACAAGACGAAACTGTCCCGGCGGAAATTTCTATTGACGGTCGGCGCGGGCAGCGCAGCCGGCGCAGCGGCGGTCGCTGCGGCGACCGCCGGGCGCGCAGTGCCGGGTGGCACCGAGACGGTAGAGGCTGCCAAGCGCGAGCTTGCCGGCAGCGGCAGCAGTGAGCACATGCGCAATTACTACCGCACGGCGCGGATCTGAGGAGGAAGCGACGATGTTGACGAAGAAGAGCGCGAATGCGTCCACCGCGGCGCGCCGTCTGCGCGGTGCGGCGGCACGACACGTCGGCCAGACCATGGACCGGCGTGCGTTCCTCAAGCATTCGGGCCTCGGCATGGGGGCCGGCGCGATCGCCACCCAGTTGCCCTACAACCTGATTGGCACCGCCGAGGCCGCCACCGACAAGGCTCACGCTGCCGGCGCGCTCACACGGGCGGGCGGCGAGGTCAAACGCACGGTATGTACCCATTGCTCGGTGGGCTGTGCGGTCGATGCGGTGGTGCAGAACGGCGTCTGGGTGCGCCAGGAGCCGGTATTCGATTCGCCGATCAATCTCGGCGCGCACTGCGCCAAGGGCGCCTCGGTGCGCGAGCACGGCCACGGCGAACACCGCCTGAAGTATCCGATGAAGCTCGTCGACGGCAAGTACCAGAAGATCTCCTGGGAGCAGGCGATCAGCGAAGTCGGCGATCGCCTGCTCAAGGCGCGCGAGGAGTCGGGCCCGGATTCGGTGTACTGGGTCGGCTCGAGCAAGCACAACAACGAGCAGGCCTACCTGCTGCGCAAGTTCGTGTCCTTCTTCGGCACCAACAACTGCGACCACCAGGCGCGT